>DAOVUW010000024.1 GCA_030632385.1 Candidatus Nanohalarchaeota archaeon | reverse complement strand
CTTTTATAGAATTTGCTAAATTCTTGCCTCTTCTTACGAGTTCTTTGTTGTACTGCTTCCAGTTAATTGGTGTTTTTCTTTTTCCCATAGAGAACTATGGATTTTGGTGCATATATAATTGATGTTGTGCAACATCACCATAAAAGTATCTAAAACCGAAAGCTTTAAATAGTTGATATCTTAAATATAGTTACAGGTAAAATTATGGTAACAAAAACGAGAAAAGCACAATCGGCTACTGAATATTTAATGACTTATGGATGGGCTATTTTGGCTATTGCCATTGTTGGCGCTTTATTATACACACAGGTGTTTCAAACAAAGAAATGTGCGGAAGGAGCAATAGGCTTTCCTATAACAGGAGCAGTAGTTCCTGATGGCAATGAATATTCTATAGTTTCCAGTTCAGGTGACTTAACTATGTTGTTAAAAAATACCGTTGGAAAAGATATAAATATTTCGTATGCTAAAAATAATAAGGGAACATTAATAGCATTAACAACTTCAATAAGAGTAAATGATAGTAAAACAGGAACACTTGTAGTACCTGGTTTCAAAAGCGCAGATGCTGATAGTGTCGGCAAATGTTACAGTGATACATTAACGATTATCTATCAAACATTGGATTCAAGTGATGTACTTAGTGGAGTTAATGTAACATCCAGTGGAACCCTAAACGGAAAACTAATGTAAAAATTATATTCATACCCCCCTCTCTTTTTCTTTTTTTTTCTTTTTTCCTAATAATTTAAATTTGATATTTTTTCTTAAATCAAGATATGTTTTTCTGCATTATTTGGACATTAAACCATTTAACCTAAAATAGATCCAGATAATTAAAAGACCATTCTGATAGTTCAATAAAAAGACCTTGCATAAAATACATATAGAAAAAACACCATGAAAATCGCTGGTCTAACGAGTTATGCCGCGCTTTTCAAGGTTAAAAGTGGCTCACGTCGGAATTCACTCTGGTGTGAATTCCTTTGTTCACTCACTTTTAATGCGACAGCCGGGAATTGAACCCGGGCCCCCGCCTTGGCAAGGCGAGATCATACCACTAGACTACTGTCGCATCATTATACTTTTATCTTATGGTATTCTTTATACCAGTCAACAAATTTTTTTAAACCTTCGTCCAGATTTGTTGTGGGCTCCCATTCGAGCATTTCTTTTGTCTTTTTCAGACAGGCGTGTGTTTTTTTGACATCTCCTGCTTGCATTGGGTGAAATTCTTTTATTGCTTTTTTCCCGCAGTGCTTTTCTAAAAGTCCCACAAAATCCATTAATTTTTCAGGTCTCGAATTTCCTAGATTGAATATTTCGCATTTATGGTCTTTGTTCATTGCGCAAATGATTCCATTGACAATATCATCGACATAAGTAAAATCTCTTTCCATATCTCCATGGTTGAATATCTTAATTGGCTTGTTTTCGAAAAGATTTTTTACAAATATATATGCAGCCATATCTGGTCTTCCATAAGGACCATAAACAGTAAAGAATCTCAATCCGGTCATGTTGATGCCGTATAAATGAGAATAAGCATGAGCTTTCAATTCATTTGCTTTTTTAGTTGCAGCATAAAGTGAGACTGGCATGTCAACATTGTCTTTTTCGCTGAAAGGTACTTTTTTATTTCCTCCATAAACAGAAGAACTGGATGCATACACTACTTTAGGTATTTTATGTTGTCTTGCGATTTCAAAAATATTGAGCGTTCCGCAAACATTTGAAGTTCCGTAAACATGAGGATTCTCTATTGAATGTCTTACTCCTGCTTGTGCTGCCAAATGCACAATCATATCGCATTTATGGTTTTTGCATTCATCATGCAATTTGTCGTATTCACAAATATTGATTTTTTTAAAAGTATAATTTTTATTTTTTTTAAGTATTTTGTTTCTCGCTTCTTTTATGCGCACATCATAATAGTCATTTAAATTATCAATTCCTATGACTTCATACCCCTGATTTAATAGTTTTTTAGCCAAATGGAATCCTATAAAGCCAGCGGTTCCTGTAACAATAACTTTTTTCATTATGTATAAACTATATCTTGTTTTTAAAAGTTTAGACATAACATGAAATAATCTTACACTATCTAAAAAAATCAAATATGCAAGATTTTTGCTTGTAATATATATTATATTACTATTTTAAAAACCATTATGTTATCCTGTCAAAGCAATAATGACAACTCCAATCACCATTATTGTCGCCCCAAACAGCCTTTCCTTTATATTCTTTTCTTTGAAAAATAAATAGCCGAAAATAATACTCATCAATACACTTAATTTTTTTATGGCAGAAACATAAACAACAAGTGTTAAACTTAATGCAATTGTTTGACAAATATGCAATAATGCCACTGAGAGACCAATAAGTGCCAATACGCGAATATTTGATGTGATTTGTTTTTTTGCAATAAAGAAATTATCAAATATATTGCTTTCTATCTTTTTTGTGCTTCTGTTTTTTGATTTTATCAGCATTATCGGAAATAAAACTGTTGTGAGAAACAAATGAATTGAAATTGCCCAAAATATAGGAGAAGAATTCAAAAGACCGACTTTATCATAAGTGCCAGCTATACTCCATAAAAATGCAACAGCGAGCATATATCTAGGACCTTTTTCAGTTACTAATGCTTTAAATGGCGTAAAAAAACCTTCCTTGAATTTGCTTATATTCATGCTGTATGCTCCTAAAACAATTAATAAAACACCAATTAATCCATAAATAGTGGGAAACTCACCTAAGATGAACGGTGCAGTTAACAGGATGAAAAAAGGAGAAAATGTAGTCATGGGATGTGAAAGAGAAATATCTGATAATTTCAATGCTTTCATGTAAAGAACTGAGGTAATTGTATTTATCAATCCGCTAATGAATAACGCCTCCCAGAAACGATTTCCAATTACAGGAATTTCAATGAAAAGCAAAAGAGGAAAAAGAAAGAGAAGCGTGAAAAACCGCATAGACCACGCGACGACATATTCATTAGTTTCTTCATTCATGCTTTTTTTGCTTAAGACAACTTTTATTGATTCAAAGAAAGCAGCGAGTAAAGATAGAATTAGCCAAAGCATTTTCTAATATAAAACTGTATTTTATAAGTATTATGTCAAAGCAATAACGACAACTCCAATCACCATTATTGTCGCCCCAAACAGCCTTTCTTTTATGTTTTTCTCTTTGAAAATCAAATATCCAAAAATGACGCTCATTATTGCAGAAGTGGTTCTAAGGGCAGAAACATAAACAATATAAGTAAGGCTAAATGCAATCATCTGTGTAATCAATAAAAGTGCGGATGAAAGACCGATTGAAGATAATATTTTTATGTTGGGAATGATTTGTTCTTTAATGTTTTTTGATTTTAAGAGCATGATAGGAGAAAGTAAAAGTACAAGTAAAATATTTGAAGTTATCGCCCAAAAAATAGGAGAAGAATCCATTATGCCTATTTTGTCATAATTTGCAGCTATGCTCCATAGAAATGCAACACCAAGCATATATCCGGGACCTTTTTCTTTCAATATCGCTTTTATCGGAGCAAAAAAACCTTTCTTTAATTTGCTCATATTCATAGAATAAGCGCCAAATACAATCAATAAGACTCCTATTAATCCATATGTGTTTGGAAATTCACCTAAAAAAACAGGAGCTGTAAAAATAAGAAAAATAGGATAGAAATTAAGCATTGGATGAACTATAGAAATATCAGATGATTTTATAGCTTTCATATAAAGAATTGTCGTAATAAGAACAAGCCCGTCTCTGATTAATAAGGCTTCCCAAAAACGATTTCCAATAGACGGTATTTGAATAAAAAACAAAAGGGGCAACAGGAATAAAGATGCAAAAAATCGTAATGACCACGAAGCAACATATTCGTCAATATTTTTTATATTGAAACTTTTTTTGCTTAAAACAACTTTTATTGATTCAAAAAAAGCAACAAGTAAAGATAAAAATAACCAGAGCATATTTGTTGGTAAACCAATAATTTTTAAACATATCATATATTATCATTTCAAGGGAGTGATATGAAAGTTGATTTAATTTCTCATACTGTTGACTGTGACAAAATGCCGGGCATTGCTGCTTATACTTCATGTTCAAAAAAAAGTCCAATTGAATTATACAAAACAAAAACAAGAGAGCAGACTGATGCTTTTATCAGGCGGGTTGTTGCTTACGGGCATCATTCTGTAATAGAGCACAGTTATTTTTCTTTTTCAATTGAAGGCATTTCAAGGGCATGTTCCCATGAGCTCGTAAGGCACAGGATTGCTTCTTTTACCCAGCAAAGCCAGAGATATGTAAAATTTGATAAACTCGATATTGTAGTTCCTCCAAAAATAAAGAAAAACAAAGAAGCAAAAAAAATATTTGACGAAGCTATTGAAAAATCAGCTCTTGCTTATCAAAAGCTTTTAGATATGGGAATCGCAGCAGAAGATGCAAGATATTGCTTTCCAAATGCTGCAAAAACAAATATTTTAATGACTATCAATGCAAGAAGTATGATGAATTTTTTTGCTCTTCGATGCTGTCGGAGATCGCAGTGGGAAATACATGAACTGGCTTACAAAATGCTCAAGCTTGCAAAAGAAAAAGCACCAGTGGTATTTGAAAATGCCGGAGCATCATGCGTGCAAAAAGAACACTGCACTGAAGGAGAAATAGGATGTGGACTTGCACCAACATTTAATGATATAAAAAAAGGCACAGCGAAAGAATCAAAAAGCAAGGAATACGCAGATAGAATGATGAATCAAGATTTTTGATGTATTTTGCTTGACTTTATTTACAGTATAAAAATTCTGCTTTGGAAATTTAAAATTACAGATTTTTTTTTGTCAAATTCAATGCCTTCTTTTTTTAGCAGTTCTATCTTTTTTTGCGTTCCTAAACAATAGCCTCCGACAAAACCATTTGACTTAACTACTCTATGACATGGAATCTCAACCAAAGATGGATTTTTATTAAGAGCATTACCGACTGCTCTTGTAAGTTTTGGATTTCCCAGCTTTGTTGCAATCTGCTTATATGTCGTTATTTTTCCTTTTGGAATTTGCCTGACTATTGCAAATACTTTTGATGAGAATGCAGTCATATTAAACCGCCCTGTCGAGTTCATCATGCCCATCCTGCGAACCAATGTCAGACAAGACAGATTTATCCAGGTAAGCCATTGCCAAAGTTTTGTAATACTGCAATTCTTTGTTTGAGACCAAAGCCATTTTGTGCGCTTCTATCAGGCCATAAGGATATCCAAAAAAACACGGGTCTTTTGAATTGTCAGCAATCTGGTAAAAGAATTCATCTGCATTGTACTTTGAGCCATTAAATATATCTGCTCTCAAAACACGATTTGATTTTTCATGGAGTTTTGCAAAATACATTTTTGCCCTGTGGTATTTTGAATTGATGTCAACCACTGGATAATAATACCACTTTTTATTTTCCGGCGAACGGGATTTAAGCACTGAGGAAAAATTTGCCCCTGTATTTGTGAAAAGAGCAGTTGTTTTTGCAATGCCGGCAAACAATATGTTTTTTTTACTGCAGATTTCATAGGTCTTATCTGCAAAATCAGATTCCCCGATAAAACGCGCCTCAAGCGTTCCGTCTCTTATAATCATATCGCCGTCATCAAGCTGGTTTTTTGCAATTTCTTCTGCAAATATCCATTCAGCGTATTTTCTTGCAACATCGCCGATTTTACTTATTTTCGCACGGAAAAGACCCGAACTGACTGATTTATCGACAGAAGAAATACTTATCTTGTCAAAATCTGCAAATAAAGAATTTTGGGATATAACTTTAACATTGTAATATATTTCATTATTTTCCATTGAAGAAGTACAGATTGAAAGAAAATCAATTGTATCTGCTATCTTTGGCTTTAGACGTAAATTGTTTTGATATAATGAAAAATGCAGACGATTCAGAACAATGCAAAAATTAGAGGCAGATAAAAGCATATTGTTTCCGCCGTCAATAAAAGCAATTTTTCTTGTCTTTAAATTAAGAGGTTTTTTGATTTGAGAAAAATAATCTTCACTGATTTTATAGGGCTTGTATTTTTCTTTATTTCTGAAAAAACAAATATCTCCAGACTCCTGTGGCTTTAATTGTTTTTTCAAATCAAAGACGCATTCCTTTATTTCATTTTTTGAGAGCATATTTTATTTGGCATATTGGCTGAAAATTTTTCTCATCTCCAAAACCTGTTTTATGTATTTTTCAGAGTCCAGAAGTTCTAAAGTCCTTTGTTTTGGCAAATCAATATTAATTATTTTTTTCAGATTTGCAGGTCTTTTCGATAGTATTGCAACTTTATTTGAAAGAAAAACAGCTTCGCTGACATTGTGCGTGACAAAAATTACAGTCTTACTTGTCTTTATCCAGATTCTGTTAAGTTCGACATTGAGTTTCAATCTTGTCGGCTCATCAAGGGCACCGAAAGGTTCGTCCATCAGTAAAATTTCTGGATTATAAACTAAAGACCTTGCAATTGCAGCCCTGTGTCTCATGCCACCGCTTAAATCTTTTGGATAAGAATCCTTAAATTCTCCCAAATCAACCAGATTCATGACTTCTTCTGCTTTCAGATATGCCTCTTGTTTTTTCATTCCTTTAATTTCAAGAGGCAATGCAATATTGTCAATAATGCTTCTCCATTTCAACAGGGTTGAATTCTGGAAAACATAGCCTACTTCAAAATCATCCGGCTTGATTATCTTGCCTTTTGTTGGCTTTATCAATTCGGCAATGATTTTTAAAATCGTTGTCTTCCCGCATCCCGAGGGTCCGATAATAGAGAGGAAATCTCCTTTTTCCACATCTATGGAAATATTGTCGAGAGCTTTGACTGGCTTTTTGCCCATGCAATAGACTAATTCAATATTTTGAAGTTTTAACAACATCTTCTTCACCTTTTCTGTACCACGGGATTGTTTTTCCCTCTATAAAATCAATAAGCAAATACAATAATATTCCAATAATGGTCAACTGGAAAATTGCAACAAAGACCTGCGGAGTGTCCATTAGACCAGATGCATATATTGTGAGATATCCCAGACCCTTATTTGACCCGATAAATTCTCCGACGACCGCACCAATGACTGCAAGTGTTATTCCTGTCTTGAATGCGGCGAACAAGACAGGCATTGATGCAGGCAATTCTACGAGTCTTAAAATCTGTAGTTTAGATGCCTTTAAGATTTTCATCAAATCCAGCAGGTTTTTGTCGACGCTTCTTATCCCAACAATTGTGTTTACTAAAATCGGAAAAAAGACTATCAATGCGACAATGATTATTTTTGATGAAATCCCGAAACCAAACCACATTACAATTAAAGGTGCAAGAGCAATTTTAGGAGCAGTCTGGAGTGCAACAAGATAAGGAGAAAGAATCTGGTCTATCTGTTTTGATTTTGCGACAAAATATCCGGGGATAATGCCGAGAAAAACACCGATTACAAATCCTATAATTGTTTCAGACAAAGTAACCATTGTGTGCTCAAGAAGAAGACCACTCTTTAACATTGAACACCACTCGATAAATATAGTTTCAGGTTGTGGAAGGATGAATTCTGGGAAGTCAAAGATAAAAATTACAGATTTCCAGAGGAAAATAAATGCAAGAAAAACTAAAACCTGCAAAGAAATGATTTTTCTGTTCATAATTATTAATTAAAAGAAAAATATAAAAAGAAGAAGAAAAATTAGTTTGAAATGAATTCATCTGTGTACATTTCTTCTATTGGTGTTTTTTTGTCCATTATGCCGATATCAAACATCTGATCTTGCTTCTCCGCCCAATTGTCTTCGGAAGGCAGGTAGAATATTGGATTCCCGTTTGTATCTTTGTCAAATCCTCTCTCAACCATTGCTTTCCAAATAGATAAATGTAATTGCTTTTTCTCTATTGCGTCTGGATTGAATTTGATGAATGCATCAACAGCTTCTTCTGGATGTTCCACCGAATATTCCAAGCCTTTTTGAGTTGCTCTTACAAATTTTCTAACTATATCTGGATGTTCATTAATCATTCTTTCTGTTGTGATGACATACGTTCTGCCTATAGTGGTATACTCACTACCACTTATCTCATTCATTTGTTCTCCAGCAATTCCCTCTGCAACAACTTTCATAGGTAGATACGTAGCAAATACGTCAGATTCTCCTGTTAAGTGAGTTGAAATCACCGCTCCACCAACATATAAAAATTCTACTTGCGTGGTGTTTATTGCTGATTTCTTTAGCATTATCTTGGTAATGGTGGCTGGTGTTGAGCCCGGTCCAGATATAGCTATTTTCTTCCCAACCAAATCATATGGCTCATCTGTCCCGAATGTTTCCTTAGAATAAATTCCAAAGAGATTCTCCTGAATGATTCTTTGAATTGATAATATCGGCACATCTTGTGTTCTTCCAATTATTACTGCATGATCTCCAGCATATCCAAATTCCACCGTGTTTGCACCGAGTTGCTTTACTACACCAATATCTCCTTCCGGAGCATACTGAAAACTCACATCCAAACCTTCTTCATCATAATAGCCATTCGTAGCAGCGACATAAAAAGGGGCGTAACCAACATTCGGTATAAAACCAATCATTAAAGTAACATCTATAATCTCTTTTTCTACAGGAGGTTCTATATTGTTTATTTCACTTTCTCTCTCTCTCTCTCTCTTCTGTCGGTTTCGTGCACCCGGAAATAAATAGTGCGCCTATAACCAGCGTAGCAACAAGAAGCGTTGCCATCATCTTCATTTTATTATTCATATAAATCATCCTTGGTTAAATAGTTCTAAACTATTCAATACAATAATATGAGCTAGTTATCTTTATTAATTTTAAGATTCACAAACATTAAAATTAAAATTAAAATTAAAATAAAAAAAGAAGAGAAATCAGTTCGGAAAGAATTTGTCGGTGTACATTTCTTCTATTGGTGTCTTTTTGTCTATTATGCCGACATCAAACATCTGGTCTTGCTTTTCTGTCCAATTGTCTTCTGAAGGCAGGCGGAATATTGGATTTCCGTTTGTATCTTTGTCAAATCCCTCTTCTAACATTGCGTTCCAAATTGCCGAGCTAACATTCTTATCTTTTGCTGCATCAGGATTGAATTTTAAATAAATATCTATTGCTTCTTCTGGATGAGATATAGAATATTCCAATCCTTTTTGTGTCGCAGCGACAAATTTTCTTACAACTTCCGGGTTCTCTTGAATCATTTTTTCGTTGGCAAAAATATATATTTTGCCTAAATCGGTATAATCACCAGTATGGATCATATTAACCGTTTGTCCCATATTCTTTATAATTACTTTTTGCGGTAGGTATCCGGTCATCGCATCAACTTGATCTTGTATCAGTGCCGGTATTATTCCTGCACCTGCAAAAACAAACTCTACATCGTTGTAATCCAAACCTGCTTTATTTAATACCACTTTAGTGAGAATAGTAACAGTTGCTCCGGCACCCGGTGTTGCAATTTTCTTTCCTATTAGATCTTCAGGTTTCATGATATTTTTTTCTGGTTTAGAAAGAATATAAAATGGAGCACGATTTATTGTTTTATGAACTGCTACAACCGGTATATCTTGTGATTTGGCAATAATTACACCTTCATCTCCACCATATCCAAAATCAACTTTTTTTGCCGCAAGTTGTTTTAGAGAGTCCATTGTTCCATAACTGCTATATGTTATGATTACATTTAATCCTTCATCAGCGTAATATCCTTGGTCTGAGGCACAATAAAAGGGCGACCATAATGGTAAAGGTACAAAAGGCATCATTACTGTAACATCAATAATCTTATTTTCTAAAGGTGGTTCTATATTATTTCTCTCACTTACAATCTCTCTCTCTCTTCTATCGGTTTCGTACACCCGGAAATAAATAGTGCGCCTATAACCAGCGTAGCAACAAGAAGTGTTGCTATTATTTTAATTCTATTATCCATACAAATCATTCCGAAGTGTTTTATAGCCACAACGATTCTAAACTCTTCATAATAATAAGACAATTATCTTTATTAATTTTAAGATTCGCAAACATTAAAAGGTGTTGTTGCGCAAAGCAACAAAAACAACACACCTTATTCTCTTAACTCAAGTCACATCTAAACTCTCATCAAATTCCATGTTATTTGCTTTATCAAAAACTCTTTTTTGATAAATGCATCTTTTTTACAACATGCATGT
>DAOVUW010000022.1 GCA_030632385.1 Candidatus Nanohalarchaeota archaeon | reverse complement strand
CAAAATAAAAATCGTCTGTACTTCAAAGTCTGAAACATCATCGACAAACTTATTCTTATTATTATAAAAAAGTGTATTCTAATTACACTTTATTTGATTAAAAAAAGAATGATTTGTCTTCAATAGGAGAATAATATGGGGAAAATAAGAAATATCGAAATATTTGACACAACGCTAAGAGACGGCGAACAGTCGCCGGGAGCAACACTTACAATAGATGAAAAATTAAAGATTGCTCATCAACTGGCAAAATTAAATATAGATACAATGGAAGCAGGTTTTCCATTTGCATCAAATGATGATTTTAAAGCAGTGAAATTAATTGCGGAAAATGTTGAGGGTCCATATATATGCGGACTTTCCAGAGCAGTTAAGGGAGATATACAAAGAGCATGGGATGCGGTAAAACATTCAAACAAGCCATGCATCCATACTTTTGTTGCAACGTCTGATTTGCATTTAGAATACAAACTAAAAAAAACAAGAGACGAAGTTTTAACCATGGCAAAAAATGCAGTCAAATTTGCTAAAAGCTTTACAGACAGGGTGGAATTTTCAGCAGAAGATGCATCGAGAAGCGATAAAGAATATTTGGCAAAAGTGATAGAAGCTGTAATAGACGAGGGCGCAAGCGTTGTAAATATACCGGATACTGTTGGCTATGGACAAGCCGAAGAATACGGAAAACTAATAGAATATCTAAAGGAAAATGTGGAAAATATAGATGATGCAATCATCAGTGTTCACTGCCACAACGACTTGGGTTTGGCTGTTGCAAATTCTCTTGAAGCAGTACGAAAAGGAGCAGGACAGGTAGAAGGTACAATAAATGGAATTGGAGAAAGAGCAGGAAATGCCTCTCTGGAAGAAGTTATAATGAATTTAAAGACAAGACCGGAGTATTATGAATGCGACACAAACATAAATGTAAAAGAAATTTACGCTACCAGTAAAATGGTGGCAGGATGTACAGGAATACAGGTGCAGAGAAACAAAGCAGTTGTCGGTGAAAATGCCTTTGCGCACGAAGCAGGAATACATCAACATGGAATGCTTTCTAACCCACTCTGCTATGAAATAATGAATCCTGAATCTATCGGTAAACAAACAGAAATGGTATTTGGAAAACATTCAGGAAAGCATGCAATAGAGAGTGGATTGAAGAAATTGAATTATACATTTAATGAAAAGCAATTAAATAAAATAACGCAAAAAATTAAAGAGCTTGCAGATAAGCAAAAAACTGTGTTGGAAGAAGACATAATCGCAATTGCAGATTATGAATTAAATAAAGCAACAAAAAAGCCAAAAATCGTTCTTGAAGAATTGTCTGTATTGAGCGGAAATAAACTTACTCCAACAGCAGTAGTCAGGATTAACGAAGACGGAAAAGAAAAAATAAGCAGTGCTTACGGCATAGGTGTACTTGATGCCGCAACAAATGCAATAAGAAAAATCTTTGGTCCGGATGTCAAGTTTAAGGAATATGAACTAAAAGCAATTACCGGCGGAAGCAATGCACTTGCAGATGTATCTTTGGTCCTACAGGATAAAGATAAAAAAGAATACAAAGCAAGAGCAATAGATCAAGACATTGTTATGGCATCAGTAAAAGCAGTAATAAATGGGATGAATAAAATCAAAAACAGCAAGAGTGATTAAAATGGTAGCAGGATTAGAAGCAGTAAAGCAGGAAAAAATATGGATGAATGGAAAACTCATTAAGTGGGATGATGCAAAAGTACATGTTTTATCACATGGTCTTCATTATGGCACGACAGTATTTGAAGGGATAAGATGCTACGACACAAAAAACGGAGTCGGAATATTTCGCTTAGAAGAGCATATCGACCGTCTTTTTGATTCTGCCAAAATATACTGTATGGATGATTTTGCTTATTCAAAAAAAGAACTTATTAAGGCATGCCTGGATGTTATCCGAGAAAATAATCTCAAAGGCGCTTATGTCCGACCAATCATTTACAAAGGATATGGGGGGCTTACTGTGATTGCCAAAGAGAGCAAAACAGAAGTGGCTATTGCAGCATGGCCATGGGGTGCATATCTTGGCACAGCAGCCCAGACAGGACTGAGCGTAAAAATTTCCTCATGGACTAAAATTGCGCCAAACACAATGCCTACTATGGCAAAGGCAGGTTCTAATTATATGAATTCCCAGCTTGCAGTTATGGAAGTTGTCAGAGACGGTTATGATGAAGCAATATTGCTGGACAATGAAGGTTTTATCTCTGAAGGAAGTGGGGAAAATTTGTTTTTGGTAAAGGATAAGATAATATACACTCCAACAATTTCTTCTTCAATACTTAACGGCATCACGCGAAAAACTGTTTTGCAGATAGCGAAAAATTTTGGATATGAAGTAAAAGAAGAAAAAATACCCAGAGAGATGATTTATATTGCCGATGAAGCATTCTTTAGCGGGACAGCAGCAGAGATTTCTGCAATCACAAAGGTTGACAAGATAAAGATTGCAGACGGAAAAATAGGTCTTGTGACAGGAAAAATACGGGATGAATTTTACCGATGCATAGAAATCGGAGAGCCAAAGGAATGGTTTAGTTTCATTTGATTTTCATATTCTTATTGTAGAGTAAATTGCATCCTTCTTCAAATGCCTCTATACTCGCTACAAGAATATCTGGGCTTGTCCCCATCGCAATTACAGAATTGTTATTTTTTTTGTCCGCAACAGTCATCTTAACATCTACAGCAGCATCAGCATTTTTTGTTTTTATCGTTACAGTATAATCCATCAAAATATAATTGATGTTGTTTTTGAGAAGTATTTTCTGGAATGCCTGAACAAGTGCATCTACTGGTCCTACTCCAACAGAATATTCTTTATACCTTTTATTTTTATAGTCTATTTCGATATTAGCAATAGGCTGCTTATTTTTTTCTGCATTTACGCTAAAATCAATGATTTTTATTATTTTTTTAGCCCCTTTTCTTATACTGTTTTCTACAATCATCTGTAAATCAGACCTTATTATTTTTTTACCTTTTTTTAGAAATAAAATCATCTGTTCTCTTGCATTCTTCAAATCATAATTGCTTATTTCGATATCAAATTCTTTTTTTACATGTTTTTTTATATCTTCTTCTGTTGGAATTTTATCAAACAATATCTCTTTACTATCTCCGATATTCGCAGAAGATATCTGGTAGAATTTCTTATCTAAAAAACGGTCTACTTCTGAATCAATAGGATCAATTACAGGAGAATTTGGAAGCACTTTCAAAATAGAGAGAGGATCCTTAAGTCCTGCGCCTGTCATTACAATAACTACTCTTTCATCAGAATTTATTTTTTTCATCTTCACTATTTTTTGCAATGCTGCAAGACCTGTTGCAGCAGATGGTTCCACAAAAATAGATTCTGTTTTTGCCAGAAGTTTCTGGGCATTGAGCGTCTCTTCATCTTCAACATCCAATGCCATGCCATTAGAATCATAAATTGCCTTAAGTATTTTTTTCCCATCTAATGGATCGCCCACACATATTGCTGAAGCAACAGTAGTTGGTTTATCCTGAATTTGATATTCCATTGTCTGTTTTTCAAAAGCTTGTACAATAGGGTTCGCTCCTTTTGCCTGAACACCAATCATCTGGGGAAGAGAGTCTATAAACCCAAATCTCTTATATTCTGTAAATCCTTTCCATATTGCAGAAGAGTTTGTCCCACACCCAACAGGTACAATTAATTTATCTGGCGCTCTCCAATCCAATTGTTCTGTAATTTCATAAGCCTGTGATTTTTGCCCTTCTGCCCTAAATGCATAATCGCCACATAAATAAAAATTATGCTTTTGACTTAAATTAATTGTCAATCTTACTGCATCTGCGTAAGTACCTCTTATCTGAATCAGTCTTGCACCATAAGAAAGAGTTTGTGCTAATTTTCCAACAGGCGTCCCTTCAGGTACAATTACATAACAAGGCAATTTTGCTTTTGAAGCATAAGCAGAAACAGATGCAGCCATATTTCCTGTGGATGCACAACAGACTGCTTTTTTCCCCATTTCAAGCGCCTTGGTAATCTCAACCATCGTACCTCTATCTTTAAAAGCACCTGTTGGATTCGCCCCTTCATATTTTATATACAAATGCTTCAATCCTAAAAGTTTTGCCAAATTTTCGCATTTGTACAAAGGGGTGTTTCCTTCACGCAAAGATATAATTTTACTCATATCTTCAATTGGATAAAAATTAAGGTATTTGAGAGAAGTTATGGGTGCGGTCTTAATAAGATGCCTATTTAATTTTTCAATAATTTTATCATAATCATAGAGTACATCAAGAGCACCTCCACAATCCATGCAATTGGAAGAGGTCTTTTCTTCTTTCCATTCTTTTTTACAATCAACACATCTTAGTTTATATAATTTTTCATTTTTCATAATAACACTCTGGGCAAAACAAAGTTGCCCTCTTCTAAGTAATAATCTCTGCTATCGCATCAATTTCTATTTTTGCATTTTTAGGAAGTTTTGAAACACAAACAGTAGAACGGGCAGGCTTGCTTTTAGAAAAATATGAAGAGTAGATTTCATTTACTTTAGCAAAATCATTCATATTTGTCAAATATATTGTTGTTTTGACTGCCATTTCAAGAGAGCTTCCTGCTACATCAAGTATAGCTTTTAAATTATCCAAAACCTGTTTTGTTTGCTCTTCAATATCAACATCCATAAATTGCTGTGTTTTTGGATTTATTGCAATCTGACCGGAAACATAAATTGCGTTATTTGTTTTTATTGCCTGAGAATATGGACCGATTGCATTTGGAGCATCAACTGTGTTTATGATTTCTCTTAAACTCATTATTTCATTTACAATATGATTTTAAAAAATTAATTGTAGCAAAAAACACAAATATTGCACTTAATCACATTGCTAATTTAAACAGTATCACAAAATCAATCTTAATTTCTGGGAAAAAAGAATATATATTAAATATTTATGCATAATAAAAATAATGCAATCCTTTCTTGAAGAAGCAATAGACGAAATTAAAAAAGAAATTTCCACTGTCCTTAAAACAAAGATTGATGAAATTCATTTAATTATTTCTGAGAAAGATGCTGATTGGGATATTGCATTTTGCTCTGCATCTGTTGCTGGATTGCTTAAAGAAAATCCTGTTCAAATAGCCCAAAAAATTGCAAAAGACATCAACAAATTAATATTTATTGAAAAGATTGAGCAGAAAAATATATATGTGAACTTTTTTTTTCACAAGATGTGGTTGACAAGAAAAATTGTAGAGCAACAACTTATCTTTAAAGAAGACAAAACTTATTTAAAAAAGACCATTCTTATTGAATACCCTTCTGTCAATCCCGGTAAACCGCTGCATATTGGACATTGCAGGAATGCTGTATTGGGTGCATCTTTATCCAAAATATTTGAATACAGTACAAGTGGGGTTTTGAAGATAAATTATATTGATGATTTGGGACTTCAGGCAGCTTGTGTGACATGGGGTACAATAAATGTGAACAAAAATGAACTTCCTAAAAAAGAAGGATATGCTGTTAAAGCAGACCAGTGGCAGGGAAGATTATATGCTATTGTTGCCAAAAAAATGAAAGAAAACGAAGAAGTCGACAAAGCAGTAAGAGAAATAATGAAGAAAATAGAGGAACGAACAGATCAGGCACTGATAAAAAAGCATAATAACTTAGTTAAAGAATGCCTTTTGGCACAGTATCAGACATTGTGGAGAATAGGAATACTTCATGATCTAATAATCAATGAATCTGATTTACTTGACAGCAAGACATATAAAGAAACTTTCGAAATACTAAAAAATAACAAAAACGTCGTATATGAAAAAGAAGGTAAAAATAAAGGCTGTTGGGTGGCTAAACTTGGAAATCTGAAAGAATACAAAAAAATGACAAACCCTGATAAAATTCTTGTAAGATCTGACGGAACTTCAACATATATTGCAAAGGACATATCATTGCATTTTCATAAATTCGGAATTTTAAAAGACATGATGAATTATAAAAAATGCATCAAACAGCTAAATGGTGAATATATTTATTGTGTTGATTTAGTTGATGGAAAGCAAAACAATGAATTTTCATCAAAAAAAGAGAAAGTGATAAATGTAATTGGATCAGAGCAAATATACACGCAAAAAGCAATGTACGATATATTAAATTTGTGTGGCTACAAACAAGAGTATGATAATTCTATTCATATCGCCTATGAACATGTATGGTTCAAGGAAAAAGGAGAAGATTTTAAATTCTCTGGTCGCAGCGGAAACTGGATTGGATATTCCACAGATGAAGTTCTCGATAAAGCTGTGGCAATTGCCTTAGAGGGTGTAAAAGAAAGACAGAAAGACAAAACAGAAAAATGGCAGAATTCTATTGCAGAGCTACTTGGAACAAGTGCCGTGAAGTTCACTATGATAAAGACTTCATGGACAAAAAAAATTGCTTTTGACTGGGGTAAGATAATGGATATGAAAGGAGATACTGCATGCTATCTGCAATACACTTATGCAAGGGCAAAGGGAATTTTAAGAAAATCTCCTTCTTATAACTGCGATAATATAAAATTCGGTAAAGCAGAATACGCTATTTTAACCAAACTTGCAATGTTTAATATCATTGTAAACAAAGCAAGATGTGCCTATTCTCCTGCGATAATTGCAAATTACTCTCTTGAAATCGCAGGGATGTTCAACAGTTTTTATGCTACTTACCCTGTGCTTAATGCAGAAGAAGAAATCAAAAACGGTCGTCTGTTTTTGACAAAAGCATTTTGCAATACATTAAAAGATGCATTGTCTCTGCTGTTGATTGATTGTGCTGAAGAGATATAACTATTGGGATGAACTATGTACGAAATATTAAAAAGAGATGAACTTGGACGAATCGGAAAGTGGACTTTCGCAGATAAAACTATAGAGACGCCGGCAATGGCTGTTGTTGTCAATCCCAACAAGATGACAATCCCCCCAAATGAACTTGAAAATGAATTTCATGCTCAGCTCATAATTACAAATGCATATATTATCAAACAATCAAAACAAGCAGATGAAATAAATAAAAAAAAGCTGCATAAATATTTTGGGTGGAAAAAACCAATATATACTGATTCAGGCACTTTTCAGATGTATTCTATAGGTAAGGCAGATATTGGAGCAAAAGAGACGGTTGAATTACAACTTGAACTGGGTTCAGATATTATAACTCCTTTAGATGAGTTCACATTTCCAACAGATACTAAAGATGAAGTTAAAATGAAAATGAAAAACACATTTGAAAATTCTGTTTTGGCACGTGAAATTATAAAAAAATACAATCAAAAGCACAAAACAAGCATTCAATTCAATTCAACAATTCAAGGTGGTTTATTCATGGATTGCAGAAGAGAATGCGCAAAACTAATTTCTTCACTGAATCCCGATATCATTTCTGTTGGAGGCATTGTGCCATTGATGGAGCAATACAAATACAAAACACTAACAGACATACTGATGAATGTAAAAAAAGAGGCAAATATAAATACGCCTCTTCATGCTTTTGGCTGCGGACATCCAATGGTCTTTTCCCTTATGGTTCTGTGCGGAGTGGATATATTTGACAGCGCAGCTTATGCTATTTTTGCAAATAAAAAAAAATACATCTGTATCTGGGGCACAGAAGATGTTGATAAATTAAATTATCTTCCATGCTCTTGCCCAATTTGCTCCAAGTTCACATTAGATGAAATAAAGAATGACACGCACTTGCTTGCAAAGCACAATCTGCATATTACATTAAGTGAAATAGAAACAATAAAACAGGCAATATCAAACGGGACTTTAAGAAAATTAACAGAAATGCGCTGTTCACAGCATCCTACTTTGTATTCTGCTTATAAAAATTTAGGAAAGTATAATTCATTTATAGAAAAATATACTTCATTTGAAAAAAGAAGTTCATTTTTTTTCATTTCTGAATTAAGCAGGACAAATGTAGATTTGTATCGCCTGAGAAAAAACAGCAAAAGAATAGAAAACAAACATAAAATGAAGTTCATTGATTATGAAATTCCTTATGAATTAAAAAATGCATATCCTCTTGGTCAGAAAGTGCTTCCATTCCATATATCTAAAAAAAACAAGGATGTGAATGCGACACGAAATCTGCCGGAGTTATCCACATTTGATGAAGCAAAAGCCAGACTGGAATATCAATTCGGAAAAAAGATTGGTTCTTTTTTTACAGCCAACAAAGACAAAATAGAGATAAAAATATCGAAAACAAAAATTCATCGATTAAAGGAAATGAAATTAGATAATGTATTGATTGGAATTTTTTCAGCAAAGACCGGCTATTTCATTCCAACCTTTTTTGGTTCATGTGAACTTAAAAAATACTTAAATAAAAAAGATTATTGCGTAGTTGTAAAAGATGAAGCAATTCCGTTTGTCAAAGAAGGAAAAAGTGTATTTGCAAAATATGTGAAATTCTGCGATAAAAGTATAAGACCTCATGATGCAGTATTTATTGTTGATGGCAACTACAATGTATTGGCGACAGGACAGGCATTGATGAACAAAAGAGAAATGAAAGAATTTAATTGCGGTGTTGCAGTAAAGAGTAGGAAAACAAAGAAAAGCAAATCGTGATTTCTTTAGATTAACAAACAGACAAACAACAGCACAAACATCTTCTGCAAAACTTTAAAATGTTGAAATATGCATAATACAATATGGATGTTTTTTTACTTGAAGACATAGCGATTATAATTTTCGCTGCAACTATTCTTTCATACATATTTTCTCTTCTGAAACAACCGCTAATTCCTACTTATCTAATCGCAGGATTGATTATAGGTCCTGCGGGTTTGAGTTTAATCACCAATCATGAAATAATAATGACCTTATCAGAACTCGGGATTACTTTTTTATTATTTCTTGTGGGAATGGAATTGGATTTTTCCAGACTCAAGACTGTTCGTAATATGTCTTTATTCGGAACAACCCTACAGGTAATAAGCACCTTTTTTCTGACTTTTCTTCTCTCTATACTCCTTGGATTTAATACTATTGTATCTGCAATATTGGGAGTTTGTTTTGTTTTCAGCAGTACTATGGTTGTCATCAAACTCCTTGTTGATAAAAATGAACTTGAAACACTTCATGGAAGAATAATGCTCGGAATTTTACTTGTCCAGGATGTTTTCGCTGTAATCGCAATATCTATAATTGGAAATGCTTCGTTTTCTCTTTTTGTCGTAATTGATGCATTATTAAAAACAATTGGTCTTTTCATGCTTGCCTGGTTGGGCGCCAAATATATATTTCCTCATTTGCTCAGAAAAATTGAAAGAAAAAATGAAGTCCTATTTTTATTTGCGTTGTCTGTATGTTTTATGTTCAGCGCAATTACATACCATCTTGGATTTTCAATTGCATTGGGGGGGTTTATGGCAGGACTCAGTCTCGCAATATTCCCTTTTAATTTGCTCATAATGGAAAAAATTGCATCATTAAGGGATTTCTTTTCAGTATTGTTTTTTGCGACACTCGGAATGCAATTTTCATTTGCCGGACTATCCGCATTTATAGTTCCAATGATTGTACTCTCTATTTTTGTCATTACAATAAAACCTGCTTTAATAGCAGTAATTGCAGTATTGTTCGGATATACTTCAAGAGTGGCTGTTATGAGCGGGGCAGGTCTTGCACAAATATCTGAATTTTCTTTAATAGTTGCTGTTATTGCAGAACATACAGGATTAATAACAAATCAGGTATTGTCTATGATTATTGCAATTACAATGATCACAATGGCACTGACTGCTTACGCATTTAAATATGATGTTATTATCGGAAATTTATTTGTAAATTTATTTGCCCCTCTTGAAAAATTGAATTTTATAAAAAAGCAAAAGATGGAATTAAAAAAAGAAGCAAAGCCAAAAAATCATATTATTTTGTGTGGCGCACACGTAATAGGGCAGGGAATTATAGATTCACTTGAAAAAATGAATGTGCCTTTTATCGTAATTGACTACAATCCTGAAGTAATAAAAATGCTCATAAATAGGAATATAAACTGTATTTACGGAGATATAACACACAGGGAAACAATTGAGAAAGTAAATCTAAAAGAGGCAAATTTTGTCATTTCTACAATTCCATATGAAAAAGAAAGTGAATACATTATAAGTAAAACAAAAATGCTAAATTCCAAAATAAAAATTATTACAACCGCAACTACTGCAACATCTGCAATGCATTTGTATAAAAAAGGCTCTGATTTTGTAATAATTCCTAAATTAATAAGCGCAAACAAAATGGGTCAGCACTTAATATATTTATTTAAAAATGGGTTTGAAAAAATGGACGATATAAAAAAAGAAGAAATAAACTATCTTGAAAGGAAAAAAAATGAAGAAGAAATGCAAATATATGAAAAATCTTATTTAAAGCAAATAAGAGAAAAATATCATCTTATTTGAGTGAAAAAGTAAATATAACTTATGGAACAGCAACATAAAGGGATTTTAAGCATCATTTTGTCTGCTCTTCTTTTCGGCAGTATGGGTATTCTTGTACGTTTAATTGATGTTGAAGTGCCTCCATTCTCTCAGGTTTTGTTTCGTGCTATAATCTCAATTGGCTTATTAGTAATCTTTTTACTTCCAAAAAATAAAGACTTTTTCAAAATTAAAAAAAATGATTTACTTTATTACTTCATTGGCGGCGTTTTTGGGTATGGATTGATGTTAATTCTTTTTACTCTTTCTCTTTTGAATACAACAATTGCAAACACTTTTTTTTTACTGTTTACTGAACCCTTTTTCGTAATTATCATAGGTTATTTTTTTCTTAAAGAAAAGATATCTAAAAAGATACTTATTGCAATTTTATTATGTTTTTTTGGGATTTTTTTTATTTTAAATCCAACCTCTATTGGCAATAACTTAATTGGGAATCTTTATGGATTGGGTGCTGGTTTTTTCTATGCAATTTATATTTTGATTGGAAAATACATGGGGCGAAAATATTCTTCTTCTACAAATACATTATGGACTTTTTTATTTGCATTATTGTTTTTAATTCCAGTTACTTTTCTCTTTGAAAATCCTTCAACTTTATCAATCTCTCCGAATATATGGTTCTTGCTATTTTTATTCGGAGCAATTAATTTCAGTGCATATATTTTGCTTAATGTTGGTTTAAGAAAGATAACAGCAGGTCATGTGAGTATATTGTTATTATTTGAACCAGTCAGTTCTATTATATATGCCTTTTTATTTTTTGGAGAAATTCCTAACTTAAGCACAATAATAGGTTCTTTTTTAATTATATTGGGCATTTTATATTTATCCATAAATAATGATTCTAAAAAGAACCTGTAGTCCAGCGGATAAGATGATGGCTTGCGGAGCCATCGACCCGGGTTCAAATCCCGGCAGGTTCGTCGATGATACATAAGCGACAGAGCTATTGTATCATCAATACTTTTTTTCTCACCACCCCCCCATCACTACACACATCCATACTTTACCTCTCTACTTCGAACCATCCTCGTAATGTTTAAGCTCTTTTTGCAGAGATTCTATGTATATCTCACACATCTTGAATCTTGCTTGCTTTAATTTGCTCTTTGCAAGTTTTAGTTCTATTTCTATATTAGACATATCTTTGTTCTTAT
>DAOVUW010000032.1 GCA_030632385.1 Candidatus Nanohalarchaeota archaeon | reverse complement strand
GAATCGTAAAGATTGATGCCATAATAGTCATTGATGCACGTAATATTTTGCAGGTTATTTGAGTCTGAATTGTCAATGTTAATACCTTCGTAATTGTCTGATGAGACAACATCGGTCATGTTTGAATTGTCTGTATAATATATACGTAGTCCATTGTTTTTCCGGATGTCCGAGCCTTTGATTGTAATGTTATTTAGTACAGAGTTATCGGCATTACATAGGTATATTGCAGAAAATTCCTGATCTTGCAGATTCACAGATTGATTGTAAAATGAGATCGGTCTATTTCCTGAACTAGTTACATTTACAAGGGTGTTGTCACAGTTAGATAATGTATTTGGTACAAAATAGAAGTCATGACGTGAATTTTCCTGTAGTATACAATCGCGGATTTTGTTGTATCCACTATAGAATATCGCGATTCCATTACGATTGGAATAGGCTGTTATATTTTGCATTGTGTTATGGGAAGCGGTATTAAGGTAAATTCCATGGTAGAAACCTGTGATTTTACAGTTGATTAAGGTATTACTATTTGAGTAACCTGCTAGAGAGATCCCGTAACCGTTTGTATCTTCGTCTCCATCTATCAGATGGTTTCCGCCATCAAATATTATGCCATCTGCATCATTAAATTCTATACATGTGCCGTCATGGTTGGTTATATTTGCTGTGAGACGAACTGTGTCTCCATAGTTTGCGTTCTGTATCTTTTCACTACAGTCGGTGCAGTTGTTACAATAGTTAAGTAATGCTGCTATTTCTATTGTATTCTGAAATTCAGTCGTATAGTCAATTACCAGAGCATTTGCAGAAGGTATCATCATCAAAATACACAATAATAATATTTTACCCCTCCTCATGAAATCACTATAATGTATTGGTAGAAATATATATAAATATATTTATTTTGTCACTATTTTTGAATGAATAAAAAATACAAGTGATATCTATTCTATTTCTATTTGATTTTCCGGAATTTATTCCTGAAATACAAAAATGGACAAAATCTAAAAAAGAATGGAAACGAAGAGTTTATGCAGTAATTTTTATCTATTCAGCAAGAAAAAATAGGTATTTGGAAGATGTTCTTAAGATTGCAAAATCTTTGTTTTTAGATGAAGAAGATTTAGTCCAAAAAGCATATGGCTGGATGCTCAAAGAGGCATCAAATTTCAATCAAAAGGAAATATTTGATTTTGTAATGAAGCATAAATATACTATGCCAAGAACTGCTTTAAGATATGCTATTGAAAAAATACCTGCAAATCTTAAGAAACAAGCAATGCAAAAAGAATAGATTTGTTGCTCCTACTACTTACCAGGAGGCTTACTTTTTTTCAATTTTTCTTTTTTATCAGATTCTATCCAGTCGATAGCACCCAGTCCTTTTTGTCGCATTGTTACGATTATCTTGTTTATTTCTTTCTTATTTATGCTCAATGCAATAACCCTGCATCTTACAACATCACCTATTTTTAATCGTTTTTTTGTTTTTTTTATGGTGATTGTCTTTGTGCTTTTATCCATGTCAATATATCCGTCGACCAATTGAGAGATATGGCACAATCCATCTATAGGACCAAATCTGATAAAAACTCCAAAATCAACGATATCTACTACAACACCTTCTACAACTTCATATAGTTTCGGGACAAAAACAAGCGCATTAAAATTTACAGTATAATGTATTCTTGGATCGTCTATTTCTATAGTACCTCCCTCTATGCTGTCTATACTATTTACTGTAAGAATAACACCCATGTCGGTTAAAATCTTATTCTCGTAATTTTCCTGCAAAGTCTTTATTACTCGCTCCTTTTTTTCAAGAGTCATATAGTTCTGATTTACATTTATATACTCCTTAAATTTTATAATCTCAAACATAAATATAAAATAAAAATAAGTTTATTAATGTATCGAAAATATGTATCTATGAGTAAAGATTACTACAAAATATTGGGTGTGGATAAAGGCGCCGGCAAGACAGAAATAAAAAAAGCATATAGGACGCTGGTAAAAAAACATCACCCTGATTTGACAAAAGGAAACAAGGACAATGAAGAAAAGTTAAAGGAAATTAATGAAGCTTATGGAGTTCTGAGCAATGAGGAAAAAAGAGCGCAATACGACAGGTTCGGCTCAGAAGGATTTAAATACGGTGCAGGAAATGCAGGCGGTTTTGGTTTTGAAGGTGTCAATGTAGATTATGAAGATGTCGGCGATGTTTTTGAAAACATGTTCAGTGGTTTTGGAGGCGGTTTTTCTCCATTCGGACAAAGAGAAAGAAGAGGTCCTTCGAAAGGAGAAGATAGTTTATACAGAATTAATTTAACATTCAGGGAAACCGCTTTTGGATGCAAGAAAAATATTTTTATTGATGTCAAAGAAAAATGCTCTTCATGCAATGGAACCGGCGCAAAGGATGGCGTGATGCAAAAATGTTCTGCATGCCATGGTGCAGGCAAAATAAAAGAAGAAAGAAGAACCATATTTGGAAGCTTTTCAAGCATTGCTACATGTCATGAATGTGGAGGTACAGGAAAGACAAGCAAGGAAAAATGCAGTAGTTGCAGAGGAACAGGTTTTATATTGAGAAAAAAAGAAGTTGAGGTGAATATTCCTGAAGGCGTTGATGAAGGTTACAAAATAAGACTTAGCGGAAAAGGAAACGCAGGCAAGAACGGCGGTCCGTCAGGGGATTTATATATTTTGATATCTGTTGAAGAAGATAAAATATTCAGCCGAAGAGAGAATAATATATATCATGATATTCATATTCCATTTACCGCAGCAGTTTTAGGCGGAAAAGCAAAAATTCCAACTCTTGAAGAAAATGTTGAGTTAAAGATACATCCCGGGACCCAATCAGGAACGGTTTTTAGATTAAGAGGCAAAGGCATAAAGGATATTGAAACCGGCAGAAAAGGAGACCAGATGGTAAAAGTGATTGTAGACGTCCCGACAGGTCTGACAGATGAACAGAAAAAGCATATTAAGGCATTGTCTGAATTAGAGAATCAATATGATCATGTTGAGCATAATGAAACATTTTTTGAAAAGATGAAAGAAAAGTTTTTTTGATTTTAATGTTTCGCAAGAAGTTTATTTATGGTATTAATCCAAATCCAAAGGGCAATCAATCCCCAACCAAATATTTTTAAATTTAGACAATAATGTTTTGTATGAACTATCAAATAAGAAAAGCCAAAATAAATGAATGTTCGCAGATAAAGGAATTGCAGGAGAAAGTGCATTTCAAAAATGTTAGCGATGAAGAAAAAGAAAAAGAAGGATTTGTCAGCTTAGAAACTAAAATATCTCTGATTAGAAAATTGAGCGATGAAATCGGAATTATTGTAGCAATTTCAGAAGGAAAGGTTATAGGTTATGAAATGCCAATTGGTTTAAATAACCTTTCTGAGAGCCCATTATTACAACAAGTATATGATGATATTTTAAAACTCAAATATGATGGTAAAAAATTATCTGAATACATGGTTATAATAGAAGGGCAAATATGTGTTAAAAAAGAGCATGGAGGAAAAGGCATCGCAAAGGAATTGCATCAAAAATTTATGGAATTGTTAAAGCCAAATTACGATTTGATTATTACTGGCGTTTCAAAAAATAATCCGCGTTCAATGCATGTCCATTTAAAAAAAATGGGTTTTTCTATTCTAAATAAGTCTTCAGACGATGAAGGCGAGTGGTATGTCATTATCCAAGACCTTAGGAAATTAAAATAGCGAACACATATATTGAGTGCTCTTGCGACTTTGAAGCTATTTAATTCAATTGGCGAATGGGACGAACAAAGGATTTAAAAGTTTCAATAAAATAATACTTTATGTTGCCGATTGCACATATTGCAGCACCATTGCTATGCTTGTTGATTTACGATAAATACTTGAAATCAAAAAAATATAAGCGCATTCCAAAACACCACTTTATTCTTATTAGCATTGCAGGAATACTTCCTGATTTGTTAGGAGTACATATTTGGGCTACAGAGCGAGCTGTTTTTTCACATTCATTATTTTTTCCATTAATCTTTTTTATTGCATATTTTATTCTCAAAAAAGTCAAACCTAAATATAGCGTCTATGCATTATTGTTTTTTATTGGCATTTCTATTCATTTTATCTTGGATATCATCACCGCACAAATGTATGTATTTTATCCATTCAGTATGTATGCTGTCAATCAATTTGCAATTTTGTCTGCACATGGAATAGTACGCAATGATATGATATATCTCAGTATGCTCGAACATGCTGTTTGGTACGCAGTTGATGCCGCATTTTTTATTGGTTTTATATTAGTTGAAAAGACCGCAATTGTTGAACGAATATGTGATTTTTTACAAAAGTACCCTGAATCTGAAAATAAATTATCTGAGTAATACAGATATCGGATTTAATCTTTTAAGTACAATCAAGTGACTTTTTGAATGAAATGTTTTTAATCATTTTATTGTAGTAATTATATGATACCTGCAAAAAAACATATGATGGCAATAATAGGAATTATTGTAATTACAATGATTTTTGTTTTTGGATATATTACGGAACAAAAAAATCAACAAAAGAATGATTGTACTGTTCTTAAACAAAGTTTTGATGACTCTATAAAGAAATTAAACTTGCCTGCCGACGGTTCAAATCCAGATTATTTTTGTGCAGGATTATATCCTACCAGTAATTTTTCAAAACTTGAACCAAAGTGGGCTGTAGCTAAACTAGAAAAAAAAAGAATCGACGAAAACACAATAATACTTAGTTTTAAAGGTATTGACGAGACAGAAATTATTTGGTTTACTACTAAAAATCATTCAAAATACAAAGAAGGAGATTACTATAAAATAGACATGTATAATTTTTGTCGATTTTGGTATTCGATGTTATCTAGTAGTACTGAAACAAGTTCTGAAATTAGTTCTACAATCATAGAACCAGAAAAAATAGTATGTAAACAATAAAATCCAACCTTAACTTTCTGGGTTTTCTAACAAAAATATTTGACCTTCTCGAGTTTGCTCGTGAAACTAATAATGCTTTTACAATTTCAACTTTCTCTTCTGCGTGGTTTTACTCAAATTCTCATGGCACTGATGCTTCGATTTTTGTAAATATTCGCTCACACTATTAAATAGTTTGAATACAATAAAAGATATGATAGTTTCACTAATACAGATGAATTCGGGAGAAAACAAGAAAGATAATTTTTCAAAGTCAATAAGATTATTGAATCAATCCTTAAAGGACAATCCAGACATAATCTGCTTGTCTGAATTGTTTTTGTATTGTGGCGATAAAGAAATAGAATATGCTGAAAAATTAAATTCCGATATAATTGCCTGTTTTAAAGAATTCGCAAAAAACAATAATGTGAATATTGTGCTCGGAAGCATTGCATTGAAAGTAGAAGATAAAATTACAAATACCTCTTTAGTGATAGACAGAAACGGAGACATTGTTCACAAATACGACAAAATCTATATGTATGATGTAGAAAAAGAAGACATAGTCTTTAAGGAATCAGATGTCACGGTTGCGGGAAATAAGATAGGATTATTTGAATTAGATGGAATCAAGATGGGCGTAGGCATTTGTATTGATTTAAGATTTCCTGAATATTTCAGGGAACTGGTTGTAAATGGAACAGAAATTATTTTTCTCCCCGCGAGTTTCAGAAAAAGGACAGGCAGTTTGGCGTGGTCTGTTTTGACCCAGAGCAGGGCTATAGAAAATCAGGTGTATTTTTGCGCATGTAATCAAACCAGCGGAATGGGTGCCAAAGAAAGATGCGGGAATTCAAGAATCATTTCATATGACGGAAAAATTCTAAAAAATATAGAATACGAAGAAGGCGTTATTTCATCAAATCTGGATTTAAACTACCTTGAGAAATACAGGAAAGAATTTCCTGTTTTAAAGCAGATTAGAAAATAAATTAGATAATTTTTTAAGTATCATTTAATTCATTTTAATTATGTTTGAAAAGATTATTCAAAAATTTAAAGAAAATAATATTTCAGTAATTCCTGTTGAAAATAATGAAGAAGCATGCAGAAAAGTTCTGGAAATAATCCCAAAAAAATCAAGTATTGGCTACGGTGGAAGTATAACGCTTGAGTCAATTGGACTTTTTGACAGGATTAAATCAGGCGATTATGAATTCTATGATAAATCAAAAGCGGTTTATGGAAGTGAAGAATATTTTAAATTAGTTGATTTATCTCAACATGTTGATTATTTTTTATCCAGCAGTAATGCCATCACAAGAGATGGAAAAATTGTCAATATGGATAGAACAGGCAACAGGGTCTCTTCAATAATCTTTGGACCAAAGCACGTCATTATCGTAGTCGGGAAAAATAAAATTGTTGATGATGTTGATTCAGCAATTGAGAGAATCAGAAATATTGCTGCTCCTTTAAATGCCAAAAGACTAAAATTAAATACTCCTTGTGTAAAAACAGGCAGGTGTATGGATTGTTCTTCACCAGATTCGATTTGTTGTTCAACAGTTATCATTCACAAACAATTTAAACCAAATAGGATTACGATTATACTGGTGAATAAAGATTTAGGATATTGATATAATCCGAGTTCTTGCTTCAATAAAATTACTTTCTCAGCTTCGTCAAATACTCTGTTGCTCTTTTTATTCTTTGGTGGTTGTGATATCAAAGCATAGAACCAACCGCAATATTTATCAACCGGGAAAAACACAAACAATTTATTATTGCGCAGTATATTTTTTTATGCCTGTAAATAAAAACTGCATCATCTGCAAGGGAAAAGATCCTCTCAAATACTGCAACAGAAAATACTGTCCGTTGATTTCAAAAACAAAGATATACAGAGATATTGCAGATGGCATCAGTAAAGAATCTTTTAGTGGAGATGCGCCAGCTCCATTTGTCGGGAGATATAATTATCCTGATGTAAATGTAGGCATATTGTCAACAACAACAGAAGAAAAAAATTCATGGGAATATGATTTTCCAAAGCACTGGGCAATGAAAAATTATGATGAAGAAAAAATAGTGGATTTTAGAAGCAGTTTGGTTCATTCAAGAACACAATCCAATATAAAATCAAAAAATGATAAAATAATAGAGATTGTAAAAGAAATTGCTCTTGCAATAAAGCCGCCTGAAGTAGAAATAAATTTAGAGAAGACACCTTCTTTTTCATTAAATCTTGATAATTATTCTGCACCCACAGGACCTGTTGCAGATTTAAAAAATGCGCAGGTCACATCCAATGTCAAGACCAGCGTAAAAATAGAGAGAATAGTTGACGATACTGATTTGAAAGCCACGCAGGGAGCAGAAATATTGTATAAAAAAGGTTTTGATGAAAATACAATAAGCAAACTTTTGAGTGTCGGGAATCTGGGAGTGGGGAAAAACAGGAAGCTTGTGCCGACAAGATGGTCGATAACAGCAACAGATGATTTAATCACCAAAAAAATAATTACAGAAATAAAGCAAAATAAACTAATCGATAATTACAGGATGTATTGCGGGAATCATCTCGGCAATTATTATTACATTATGTTTTTACCTTCAATCTGGTCTTTTGAATTATTTGAAACTTATGCAAAAGGAGTCAGCTTTAATCAATCAGGCGAAGTTTCATATACAACAGATTATGAAAATTACAATGGGAGAAAAGATTATGCGTCTCAATGCACTGGCGGATATTATGCTGCCCGATTTCCTGTAACTGAAAAATTAAAGCAGATGAAAAGGCAGGCAAGCGTTCTTGTGCTGAGATTCATCACAGATGAATATACAATGCCTCTTGGAGTTTGGGTTTGCAGGGAAGCTTCAAGAAAAGCGCTCAAAAAAAGACCATTATGTTTTGAATCAAAATCACAGATGCTTTCTTACATGAAGAGAATCTCAAAAATAAAATTCGGGTATGATACAGATGTGTTTATTGAAAAAAGCAAGATGTTAAGGGAGATACGGACGCAGAGTAGATTAAGTGAATGGATGTGAATTTTAGGATTTTTGCTTGTATTTTAATTTAAACTGAAATCTTAGAAAGGCTATTTAAACCAATTGGCATTTCATAACCCCACAACGTTTCCCCCTTAAATAGATACAATAATTCATATTTCATCACTCAATTTTCTTCTCCATTTGTCTTATCCATGAATTATCTAAAGGAAATTTTTCATGTAAAACAAGTTCATACGCTTCTTTTATTTCTTTTTCTCTGCCCGCTATTATTCTTGCAATATCCAGAAGCGATTCTTTGATTACTTTTAATAAATAATGCTCTTGCTCAATTTTGTTCATGCTAAAGTATGCTTCAAAATCAAAATTGCTGTAATGGTATATACTTACATCGTATGCGAGTTGATATTTATGCCCTTTTTCTCTGGGTGAAAATAACCAAATGTTGATTTTTTTAACATTATCTATATTGTATTTATTGCCTAATGCTTTTTGAAAAGCAATCGCCGATGCGTGAGTTCCAATATTAAATTCTTTATGATGTCTATTTTTTGGTAATTTTGTATTTTTGTCTATACTTACACTTATATCTTTTAGGAACATACTTCTTTAATTGAATGATATTTATAAAAGTATTCTTCTACTGCTAATTGGCATGGTGATGTTGCACAACATCAATTATATATGCACCAAAATCCATAGTTCTCTATGGGAAAAAGAAAAACACCAATTAACTGGAAGCAGTACAACAAAGAACTCGTAAGAAGAGGCAAGAATTTAGCAAATTCTATAAAAG
>DAOVUW010000001.1 GCA_030632385.1 Candidatus Nanohalarchaeota archaeon | reverse complement strand
CAGGCTGGCGCACTACCGAGCTATGCGATCTCAACATTTAATACATAATAAAGGTATATTTTTTAAAATAATAACTTTTCTGATAGTATGCCAAATTCAATTCAAAAAGAAGAAGATTCAATTGTCGAAATACCTGCATTTGAAAAAATTACCAGCAAAGCAGAGGTTTTCTTTAATCCTGAAATGAAATTCAACAGGGATATTTCATGTCTTGTTCTGGCGTGCAATTTTGAATCGAAAATAGAGGGAAGAGATAGTTATTTGGTGTGCGATTCAATGGCGGCAAGCGGGATAAGGACAATAAGATATTTTAAGGAACTTGAAAAAATTGAAAAAAAATACAAAAAGCAAATATTTTCCATATATTCAAATGACATAAACCAACAGGCAATAAGCCAAATAGAGAATAATTTAAGACTAAACAAACTTGATGATTTAATCGATAAAAAAATTATTCTTAGCCAAAAAGATGCAAATTGTTTGGTTCTGAGAAATAAATTTGATTTTGTCGATATTGATCCTTTTGGCAGCAGTGTTTATTTCCTGAATTCCTTTTTTGCAAATTCAATGCACAAATCCATTCTTGCAACAACTTATACAGATACAGCACCTTTGTGCGGTACATATCCCAAAACATGTTTTATACGCTATTTTGCAAAGCCTGCGCATATAGACAATATGCATGAAATTGCTTTAAGAATTTTGATTGCCAAAATAAATATAATTTCTGCTATGCATGAAAAAATATATCATCCTCTTCTTTCATTTTCAAAAAGGCATTATTTTCGCCTTTTTGGAGAGTCAAGAAAATCATCCAAAGGAAAACTAAAAGAAAATATGAAAAATATCGGTTACATGCTTTATTGTTCAAAATGCATGGAACGAAAGTTTGTAGAGTTGGATTTGTTCAATAATCTAAAAATATGTTCTTGCGGGGAAAAATATAATTATGCGGGTCCTTTATGGACAGGAGCTTTGCACGATACAGGATTTTGCAAAAAACTTCTCTCATACACAGAAGATAAGAAAATGAAAGATTTCATTGAAATTATAAAAGAAGAAAATGAAATTGATGGAATCTGCTATTCTATCCATGAATTTGGAAAAACAGCAAAAATGGATATTTTAAAGACTAATGAAATGATATCTCGTTTAAAAAAAAATGGGTTTAATGCATCCCGTTGCCATTTGAGCGGATTGTTTGTGAAGACAGATAAAATGCTGAATGTGAAGGAATACAGAAAAATAGTAAAATAAATTCTACATCTTATCCAGCAGTCGATAAGTATTTTCTCTTATTGTTCTTTGATGTTGCGCATTCAGGTTTTCATCGATACCATAAAAGGATGCAGGCAGTTCTTTAGGTGTTGTATTTCTCAACAAATAATCTCTTATGATTCTAAGATTATGTGCGGTTTCTAAAGTATTGCTTATAGAATAAGACAGATAAGCAAAGTCCATTCCTTTTTGCTTTAGGCGATACAATATAGAATAAACAGAATACATTCTGTAACTTGTTTGACTTATGCCAGGATTGTTTATTAAATCAATTACAACTTCTTTTATGTATTTTCCGGAATATCCATACATCTGATTTATGTCTTTTTCAATATCTACGAGATTTAATATCAAATTATAAAGATTTAGGCAAATCCCACTGTATTGTCCTTCATCCAAATTTTTAGAGAGCAGAGTATAATCTTCTATATTATTTAGGCGGAGATTTTCACTACTCCATTTATCCTGCGGTTTTGCAGTTGCAAATAAAACAGGAATATTGCTTTTAACAATATAATCATAGGCAGTTATTTTCCCGAGATTTCTATCAAAAGTTTCAAAGGATATTGATGCATCTGTATTTTTAAAATGCCCATCTATATAGTTGCAGGCAACGGCAGAGATGATTTTCTTTAGAATATACACAAAACTTTTATCTTCAAAAATAGAATTTTCATAGATTTTTTCTCCCCGGTTTATTTTTTCAATAATCATTTCAGGATTGATATTATTCAGGCGAAAATCATTCCATAATTTATTTTTTGTGGAATATAAGTATTGCGCAATAATAGCATACGCATCTTTTTCTTCTGCTCTTGCTCCGTTTGCAACCCAATGTTGGAAAATAGAAATAATATTGTATTGGCTCATGGCTTTTTTGAGAGTTTCGTTTTCCCCGATATTTTCCTCAAATTGCTTTAAAGAAGGAGTTTTGTTTAGTTCTATTGCTTTTCGTGATTCTTTTTCAAAAAAAAGTATTATCTGGGTTGCGCTGGAATTATGGATGTTGAGATTTTCAAAAATAAGTCGGATATGTTTTGCGCAAAACCAATCGATAAGATTTGCGTCTTGGATGAAAAGACCCAGATTATTTCCTTTTGGGCAAACTTGCGGAGATACTTTTTTTTGGTTCAGATATTCAAAATCATAGCATAATGGAGGAATCACTTTTGTTGAAGGATAAAATGAAATAAATTGAGCATTAAATATTTTTTTATTGTAAAATAGCATAGAAATGAGTTTTTTATGACTGTTTTTCCATTCGCTAAGATTAGAAGAAGAAAGATCCAAACTGTCTGTGGTTCGGCAACCCATTTTTGCTTTTTCAACAGTCAAAAGATGATCTATTGCTTTTTCTAAAAATGGTTCAAGATTCCCTGATAATTCTTCTTTTTCAAGTACGATAAATTCAGAACCATGCTTTAGAGCATCAGATATGGCGATAAAAGAACTTTTATCTTTTTGATTCAGGGCATTAGAATCAAGAATTGAAGAAATAATATATTTATTCATTTTAATATTAATCGTTCATGTTTTTATTTTTTTCTTAAATGGATATAATATGATTAAGGAAAAATCAAGAAAAAAAAATCTTCTTTTTGTTTTAAATTCTTTTGAAATCCTTATGTCTTCTGGAAAAAGCATAGAAGAGACGATTGAAATCATTTCAAAGAATAGCTATGGAGAAATATCATCGGATTTTAGAAAAGTTGTCGGGAAAACAAAAGATAATTATATGAGTTTGGATGAAGCGCTATTGAGCATAAGACAGAATACAGATATCCCGTATTACAAACAGCTTCTGGAATATCTTGCTTTTTCCTATAAGAATAAGACAGACATATTGGAAAATATTATCCGGCTTGGAAAAATAGAAGTAAGAGAACAGCAGAATATGCATTCGCAATATGAAAATTTCGCAACAACACTTATGGATGTGTATATTCTTTTTGCATTTGTTCCTGCTCTTATTTTGAATATAGTAATAATAGCTTTCAAAATGATGTCGGAAAATGAACTTTTTCTATATTTTGGAATAATAATTCCATTGGTCACAAATATAGAGATGTTTTTATTTTATTGCGTAAATGCTTTTATTTTAACAGGGCTTATCACTTATGTTTATATAGAGAATCCAAATAATAAATAAATTATTAAAACAAATATTGCGCAAATTGAAGGCATAGAAAGATTGTCATTTATTGTTTTTTTGTTTATTTTTACTTCAATTAGTTCGGCTATTGTTCCGGCTATGGCACAGAAAAACAAAAATAGCATTGTTTTGATTCCGCAAATTTCATTGTAATTGAAAAGAAGCAGTAAAGCAATAAAATTAAATAAAAATCCAGCAAGGCTTCCTCCAACAGATTTATTCGGGGAGAATTTCAATTTTTTTGTTTTAAAATGCATTCCAAATATTGTGGCAAACGAATCACCAACTGCCAAAAGCAGAATGGCAATTACCGCAATTATTTGTGGAAATATAATAATGGTTATGAGTACTCCCAATGGCAAATACACTGCTCCTTCAAAAGCATGTTCCTGTTCTCTTTTCATTTCACCAATTATATGGTGCATTTGGAATTTTTTATTGGTGTAAATATATTCTGCTATAATCAAAATTAAGATAATCAAAAATACAAATACAATGCTCTGTGATTTTGTGCAAGTCAGCAAAACAAATGTCATAATCAGACCTAAAATCAAATGAATGGTTTGCCTTTTCAGTTCCATAAAATTAAATGAAAAATGTTCTGGCTTGTAGAGCAACGTGGCTTTTCCGAAAACAAAACCCAGCACTATTCCTGCGAGTATATCGCTCGGGTAATGCGCCCCCAGACCAATGCGTGATATTGAGATTAAAAAAGCAGTTAAGATACCAGCCAAATAAAGTAGATTGGCATTTTTTCTTTTTTCGAGAAGATTTGGGAGTAGGGCAAGAAGAAAAAAAGCAATTGTTGCATGCCTGCTTGGAAAAGACATTGAAGCATAAAAAAATTGCGAAATTATGTTTAACTCTGTGAAAGAAAAGCATGGACGCGGGATATTTATCAGTATTTTCAGATTTCCCACGAATATATAAAGCACGAAAAGCCAGAATGAGTTTAATGCAAGATGTTTTATGCTTTTTTTATATGAAAGAAAAAGAACAGCAAATATGAAAAGATAAAAAAGATCTGAAATAAAACACATAATAACAGAATTAAATTGATTAAGGAAAAACAAAACATCAATGTTTAAATTATTCATAAAATCAATTATTTGCATGGACATATAAATATTAAATATAAAAAAATATATAAGTAATAGTATTATGACAAATATTCCTCTTCCTGATAAAGAAATCAATTCTGTTTATTCTGTAAAACAGATGCAGTCGCCTATAGATTCTTTCATAAGCTTGATATATGATGACGAACTTGAAGAAATAATGTATATTGGTCAAAAAAGTACAGTTAAAGTGATACACAGGAAACAGGGCATGTGCGATACTGATTTTAAAATGAATCAGGCAGATGCAAACAAGATGATTGAAAAAATACTTGATTCTTCTTATATTTTGGATAAATCTGCCAATATTATAAATACCAGTTTGTCAGATGGTTCTCGTATCAATATTATGAGAGGCGGGATTGTAGCAGAAGGACCGGTCATTACAATAAGAAAATTCAAACAAGAACCAATTACAGTTATAGATTTAATAAAAAATCAATCTCTCTCTGTTGACTTTGCTACATTTATGTGGATGTGCATTGAAGGATTAAATATGTCTCCTTCAAATATTATTTTCTGCGGAGGTACAAGCAGTGGGAAAACAACGCTTTTAAATGCATTTTCTATTTTTGTTCCAAAATATTCTAGAATAATAACAATAGAGGATTGTCTGGAATTGCGGGTAATTCATCCGCATCTTGTTTCTCTTGAATCAACAGAAAAGATTTCAATGCAGCGTCTTGTTAAGGCAACTCTAAGGATGAGACCGGACAGGATGATTATTGGAGAAGTTCGGGATAAAGAAGCGCAGGATTTATTTACTGCAATGAATGTCGGTTACAGTGGATGCATGGGGACGCTTCATTCAAATTCTTCAAGAGAGACAATTACAAGAATAACAAACCGACCAATGGATGTTCCGCTAATTTTACTCAGAAATCTGGATTTGATTGTGATGCAAAAAAGAAGGCTTTCAAATGGCAGAACAAAAAGATACATAAGTGAGGTAAGTGAAATAAGCGGAAGCGAAGGAGAAAATCCATTACTCAATACGATTTTCTCTTTTAACACAACTTCCAACTGTCTTGAAAAAACAAATGTCCCAAGCCGTACGAGGGCAAAAATAGTGGGAGAACTGGGAATCACCATATTTGAATTTGAAAGAATATTCTCGAAAAGAAAAAGGATTCTTTCTCTTTTGGCTGAGCGAAGTGAAAATTTCAAAAATAAAGAACTTTTGGAAGTATTTGACAAACAAAGTAAACATACAACAAGTCACAATCTTTCAAGTTCGACTGTTGGTCAGACAACAGATGAACCTGTTCAAAGCAATATTCATCATAATAGCCATCACAACTTGCATGAAAAGAAAAGAAAAAGAAAACAGGAAGATAAAAGTTTTCTTGACAAAATGGGAACTTTTTTTGAAGATAATATGTTTTAGGTTGAAGTTGAATTATTCCATTATTGTGTTTATTTGACAGCACATGGGTTTGAGTTTTACTCTAAATTAATTTAATTATTCAATTTCTTCTTATTGTAAAAATACACAACAGTACAGGAAATAAGATAGTATATTATTGTCAGAAAGGCAGGCAACAAATAGTAGTTAATGGGCAGTATTGCCCCTTCTATTAATTCATTCATAGATGAAATATCGATGGGATTTATGATGTATTCATATATAAAACCAATTGTTAATATTACTGGAGGAAAGTAGTTAATATGCGTATTTTCAAGTGTACATAATGAATTTCTAATTCCGCAACCATTGGAAAAAACTATCGGCAAAAACAGAAACACGAAAATTGCAAATAGAATTATCTTTTCTTTGGTCGGTATCACAAACGGTATAATATTCATAATTAAATTGATTTATAGTAAAATTTCGTATAAGTCATTTTATACAAATTGTTTTTGTTATAAAACATACTATTCTATTGTTTAAAACATTATATAATTATTCTTAATCAAATTAACATGGCGTCTAAAAATAGCAGTCTTATTTTTTGTGTTAGAATGTGCGTTTAATTAAATATTTATACTATATCTGTATGTGTAGCATATGGTGTGTTGTATTGTTGTGTGGTGTTGGTCTTTCATATATTCTCCTATCTCTCTCATCCATCATGAATATCTAATTGTAGAACACGTGCACTCTTAGACGTCACAAGTAGCGAGAGTAGGCATATATAGTAGGATCGTAGCGAGTTGAGGAATGCTGTTATCTATTGGAGAACTATTCTCTACATGCGCACTTTCTTAAAAATATTTATTAAAAAATAAATAATAAAAATAAAATCTAAATTAAAATATAAGTTGATGTTAATGGATGATTCAATTGAATTTCACAGGAAATACAAAGGAAAATTAGAGATTAGATCTAAAGTTTCTGTTAAGACTAAAAAAGATTTATCACTTGCATATACCCCTGGTGTTGCTAAAGTATCAGAGGCAATTGCTAAAGATAGCACTCTTGCTTATGAATTGACATCTAAATGGAACACTGTCGCTGTTGTTAGCGATGGCACTGCTGTATTGGGTCTTGGAGATATTGGTCCGATTGCTGCGCTTCCGGTCATGGAAGGAAAAGCCGTCTTGTTTAAAGAATTCGGAGGAGTTGATGCAATACCTATATGTCTTGATACTAAAGATACTGAAGAAATAATAAAGACTGTCAAATACATTGCGCCTGCATTTGGCGGCATTAATCTAGAAGATATTTCCGCACCACGATGTTTTGAAATTGAGAAAAGATTAAAAGAAGAATTAAGCATCCCTGTTTTTCATGATGATCAACACGGTACGGCAATAGTAGTTTTAGCAGGTTTAATCAATGCATTAAAAATAGTCAATAAAGACATAGACAATATCAAGGTTGTTATTAATGGTGCAGGTTCTGCCGGGATAGCCATATCTAAACTATTAATGAATTATGGTGTCAGGAAATTACTTTTATTAGATTCTAAAGGTATTATCTTTAAAGAAAGAGAAGGCGTAAATAAATATAAATTGGAAGTTATTGAAAAAAGCAGTATTCATGGACTGGGTAATCTATCAGATGCATTGATTGATGCTGATGTTTTTATAGGTGTATCTAAAGCAAACCTTGTCACAAAAGAGATGGTCAAATCCATGAGCAAAGACCAAATAATATTTGCAATGGCAAATCCTATATCTGAAATCGCTCCGGAAACGGCATATCTTGCAGGTGCAGCTGTAGTTGCTACAGGCAGAAGTGATTTTCCAAATCAGATTAATAATGTATTGGCATTTCCCGGAATCTTTAGAGGTTTGTTGGACTCCCGTGCTAAATATGTCACCGAAGAGATGAAACTTGAAGCTGCTAAAGCTCTTGCAGGGCTGGTAAAAGTACCGACCAAAGAAAAAATAATACCCGAACCTTTTGAGGAAGGTGTAGTAGACGCAATTGCAGATGCTGTTAAAAGATGCGTTGAATGATTGTTAGTTTAAAGTGTGATTTATTGGTTTGGTGTGTTTTGTTGATTATTTTGATAAAAAGAATGATGAATGAACAAAGTGGTGAAGAAGAGTAAGTAATTCAATAATAACTATGGTGACCACATTTTCTACATTTATATTCTTTACCAAATCCGCCGAGGCGTGTTTTTCTTTTATTACAAACCGGACAAATTGATGGATTTTTCAAGAAACGGTTTAACATTTTTGTTTGTTTTCTAGTACGCATAGATGACAATTTTTTCTTACATTTTGTTGAACAACAATGAATGCTATGTTTGATTGTTTCTCCACACTTTTTACAAACTTTTTTCTTTTTTATATCAGTGGATAATCCAAGTAATGTTCTCATGTATTCAATCCAATCGTTTATATTCATATTAGAAGAAATTTATTTGCAACGCTACATATTTCGCAAAGTTTTTTTACGAAGCAAAAGAGTTGATACGATATCCAGATGGTGTGTTATTTCAATCAAAAGATTTCCTTCTCAGAAACAATTACAAAATCGCCGACAGATTTTATCGCTGAAAAAGGAATCAACAATCTTCCTTGTTCGTCCTGCTGCAATTGCATTTCGTGCGACATTTGTGTAGGATCTTTGACAATAACATTCATCAACTCTCCTGTGTCACAGATAAAACTAACATCAGACACTTTTCCAAAATTTCGTCCGCTTTCATCACTTATAATTACCTTGTTTGCCAATTCGCTCATTCTCATACATGATATTTTCAACATATTAAGACCCCTCTTAGTATATAAATAATAAGAGAAAATTATTTAAACATATAGTTAATTTTTGATTTAATTTTTTTCCAGTAACTTTTTTCTCTTTATTTTTTCTATTTCTGATAATGTCTTTTTTTCATCAGTAGACAGAAAATCCGGCTCTTCAATCAATTTTTCTTTTAACATAGTTATTGTTTCATTATTTAAGAAAGAATAGAATATGTCTTTTTCTTTGATGTTTTTGCCGTAGTTGAAATAATTGGAAGAAATTGCAACTTTTTCTCCTTGTTCTCCTTTTTGCATGTTTTTCCCGTTTAACTGGATTTGGTCGACTTTGCCAGATACATTTCCTGTTTCATCCATTAATTGGATGTCTTTTTTGACAGTTCCGCTTAAGACTTCAAACCCGCCTATAAATGGGTTGTTTTTCCTGAATATGCAATCGGGCAAAAGTTTTATTTTGCTGGGAAGAGATATTTGTTTTAAGAATGAAGTGTTGTTTGATTTTTTTGTTTCTTCAACAAAATCTTCATATCTTTCCAATAGATGATAAATTACTTTTTCCTGGATTATAGTGATGCCTCTTTGCTTTGCCATGGTTAAAATATCTTCAGGGATAGTCGCATTGTATGCCAAAATCACTTTGTATTTGTCCTTTGCTACTTCTGCCAATGCCACATCTTCTTTTTTCACACCTCCAATTTCCGCAGACTTTATTTTTATATTTTTGTTTTTTAAGATTCCGCACAGTGCATGAATGCTTCCTATTGTATCTGATTTTATTATGACTCCTGTTTCATCTGTATCTATGTCTAATTCTTCCTTGAATAATTCTTTCATTTTTTGGATTTCTTCCTTTGTTTTTTTGTCGTCTTTTAAGAAAACTACCGGGAAGCCTACACTATCTTCATCAATTCCCAGTGCTGATATCTTGACGCCTATTGCAGCAGATACTGTTTTGCAGAAATTCATCTCTTTTTTCGGACCAATTTTTTCCCGGAGGATTGCCTTTACTTTTGAGACAACAGGTTCGCCGCTTTTTGTGCCTGCGATAATTATATCTTTTTGAGAAATGCAGCCTTCGTATAATATGACATCAATTGTTTTTCCAATTCCTGTAATATCTTTTGCTTCAAGTATTACTCCTTCTCCAACACCTGTAGAGTCTGTTGTTTTTAGATTTTCTTTCAGATATTTTGATGCAAGACCGACAAGAATGCTTATTAAATCAATCACTCCCTCTCCGCTTCTTGCACATATAGGAATAAGCGCGATTGTTTTTTCAAATGAATCAACTCTTGAATATAAATCCGCACTGAAACCGGTTTCATAGAAATCACCAATTAGTTTATACATTTTTAATTCAAAGTCTTTTTTTACGCTCTCATCCTGTTTGCTGAAAGATTCATTAAAATCTGCATCCGGAAAACATTTCCATCCCGTAATCTTGTCAATCTTGTTTGCTGCTATGCAAAAAGGCGTTTTATTGTTTTTTAAAATCTCTATGCATTCTTTTGTTTGAGGTTTTATTCCTTCTGTTATATCAACAAGCAGGATGCATAAATCTGCCAGATTTCCTCCCTTTTCTCTCAAGTATGAAAATGCTTCATGTCCTGGTGTGTCGAGAAACAACAGCCCGTCAAAATCCACTTCTTTTATATATTTTGAGCACATATTGAGCAATGCTTCTTTTGTAATTTCTGATGCTCCGATATGTTGTGTAATGCCGCCTGCTTCTTTTTTCGCAATGCTGCTTTTTCTGATATAATCCAGCAATGTTGTTTTCCCGTGGTCTACATGTGCGAGAACAGACACAATTGGTTGGCGGTAATGTACCATGCACTAAATAAAGAAAAGAACTTAAAAAACTTATCGAAGATATTATTTTATGAAAATCGGAGCTGAAGCAGATATAATTGTATCTGAAGACAGGAAATATATTTTTAAAAGACGGATAAGAAAAAATTACCGCGAAGAGACGCTGGATAGGCATATAAGAAAGGTACGTACAAAAAAAGAGGCAAATTTATTGAATGCGTGCAGAAAAAACAACATTCCTGTGCCTGGGGTTATTATTGAAGACAAATACACTCTTAAAATTGATTTTGTTGAAGGAAAAAAGCTGGATGAATACATAAAGGAATGTAGTCAAAAAGCGAATAAACTAAAAAATATTTTATCGAAATGCGCTTTTTTTATTGCAGAAATGCACAAGAACGATATTGTCCATGGCGATTTAACCTCATCCAATATTATTGTTGCTCTGGAGAATGACAAAGAAATACCTTATTTTATAGATTTTGGATTCGGTCAAATAACACACAGGACAGAAGAAAAAGCAATGGATATCCATAATTTTATAAAATCATTTGAGGCGACCTTTCCGCAGCTCAGAGAATATTTATCTGATTTCAAAAAAGATTATTTTAAAAATTCTCAAGAAAGGGATGCAACTATGGTAAAAAACAGGCTGGAGAAAATAGAACACAGAGGAAGATATTTGAAAAGAAAGAAAGAATAGTTATTTGGATAGTATGTTCATTTTTTGTCCAGTGCTGTATATGTATCGTAGAATCTTTTGCTGACAGTTATCAGGCACAGAAATGAAATAATGTATAAACCAATTACAATGCTTTGATCATAGAATGGAAAAAGAAGGCATGTGAAGAATATTATTGTTAAGCGTTCTGCTCTACCTCCAATACCGCTGTAATTTCTTTTATTTAACAAGGCTTGTGATTCAACACCCAAATATGATGTTAAGAGCATAAGCACTATTACAGCAAATACTAGATTGGTATTAACAAAAGGCGCAAAACTTAATGGGAATATTATCATTATGTCGGCAATCCTGTCAAAAAAATGATCTAGAAAATCACCCAATGGTCTGGCTCTATTGTGTTTTTTTGCAACTTCGCCGTCAAGTAAATCAAGATATCCATTTATGAGTACAAATAAGGCACCAAAAACATAATATTTGTTGTAAAATAATCCTCCTGCAATAAATGCACTGATTAAAGCAATAAAAGAAATAGTATTGGGATTTGTGTTGTAAGCAAAAGGCGTTAAGAAATACCGTCTTAAAAAAGGATATTTTTCGTATAATTTTTTGAGCATAGTAATTATATTATTATATTATTAAATGTGTTTTGGTCTCGTCTAAATACATTTCCATGTCCCGGGTAGACGACCTTGAAATCCAGTTTTCTTAGTTTTTCCAAAGAATTTTTCATTTCTTCTATATTTCCCCCGGGCAAGTCGACCCGTCCGTGTCCGCAGTCAAATAAAGTATCTCCGCTAAAAAGAGTCTTTCTTTTTTTGTCATACAGACATATGCTCCCATTTGAATGTCCCGGTGTTTCAATTATGTGGAGTGTGAAATCAGGTTTTAACGGAAGAATCGCTCCTTTTTTAATGGCAAGATGAATATCTGAGCGTCCTGTGTAATTTTGAGAAAAATAAGAAGAACATATTGATTTATCATCTTTTTCTTCAAGTGCTAATGCATCATTGTATCCAATGTATATTTTTGCATTTTTAAAAAATCTTGTTCCATTGGAATGATCATAATGGCAATGCGTCAATACAATTACTTTTATTTTATCAAAACCGCTTTTGCATTTCTTTAACTTGCTTTCAAAAAGTTCTCTATCTTCCTTAAATCCACAGCCAGTATCTATTAATATATCTTCATCAATAAGATATATATTTGAGTTCGGAGAATCTAGTTTAATTAAACGCAATTTCATAAGAATAACTAGATTTTATACTTTTAAACTTTTATACATTACAATAAAATCTAAATTTGCGTGAAAATCTATAGTTGCAACAGTAAAACTTTACTTATTTTTTTTTATTTTTATAAATATCTTGGAAATGCGATTTCTGTGTCTTTCTTTGACAATTATTTCGTATTTTTTGTGCTTTAATTTATCTCCTACTTCGGGGATTTTTTTAAATTTTTTTGTCAGATAACCGTTGATTGTATTATACTTGCCTTCCGGGAGTTTTACGCCATATTTCTCTAATTCTTCGATTTTGGTCAATCCATCGACAAATAGACCTTTGTCTTTTATAGGCAGTATGTGTTTTTTCATATCCTTCTCATCTTCTATTTCGCCGACAATTTCTTCAAGTATATCTTCCAGTGTTACAATGCCTTCAACCACACCATATTCATTTACGACAATAGACATATGCTGTTGTCTTTTGCGCATTTCTTCCATTAAACTTCCTATTTCCTTATCTTCGTGCACAAAATACGGTTTTTTTATAAAATCGTTTACTGTACCCTTCATGTCTTTTGAAATATTTGCTAAAATGTCTTTTGCATAGACAATTCCAACAATATTGTCTTCTTTATTTTCATAAATTGGGAATCTTGAATATCTGTGTTCTTTTATAAAATTCACAAACTCGACCACAGTCATTTTTTTGTTTATCATAATTACTTCAGACTTTGGCGTTAGAATTTCATCCACTTTTGTGTCGCTAAAATCAAATAAATTATTGATTAATTTTTTTTCATGTTTGTCTATTATTCCCTTTTCTTCACTAATTATGACTGCAGTCTTTAATTCTTCTTCTGTCAGCCCTTTTGCTTTTTCTAGTTTTATGCCAAAGATTCTTGATGTGTTTTTTGATATATTCTCGAGCATAAAAATTAAAGGAGCAAATAAGTAGCAACTATATTCTATTGGTTTTGCAAAATATTTCATGAATTTTTTTGCTTTTGCAACTGCCATTATTTTTGGAGTGACTTCTCCACATATCAATATAATTAATGTGATTATCCCCACCGCTATTCCCACACCAGAAGCTCCGAACATTCTTGTTGCGACGTAAGTTGCGATAGCAGAGAGGCTTACATTTGCAATATTGTTTCCTATTAAAATAGCTATAATTACTTTATGCGATTTTTTCTTTAGTTTGTTAATTGTTTTTGCGTTTTTTTCCTTTTTTTCCAGCATTTTTTTGACCTGCAATTCATTTATTGATAAAAAAGCAGTTTCGCTCGCAGAATAAAAAGCCGATAGAATAAGAAAGAAGATAAACAGTAGGAATTCGTACAAATACATATTATATATTTTATATCACCCAATATACGGATTATGGACTCGACGGGATTTGAACCCGTGGCCTCTGCCTTGCAAGGGCAGCGTTCTACCAGCTGAACTACAAGCCCATATATTATTGTTATTATTTAATAACAAGATAGCTTTTAAAACTTTATATTTGTTAAATGAAACAAAATTGGAATGTTAAACAAATCAATAAATGGGATTATAAGAAGTCATGAAGCGATTTAGGCAAAATTATGCAAGATTTTTCCTTACAATCTGCGTTATGTATTTTTTCTGCAAGAAAAAATACCGAAAGTACAGTATAACGCAGGGCGGCGACTTTTTCTATTATGCTAATCTATATTTGGGTTGTTTATTTTCTAAGAAGGCGATTATATCCTCAATTACATATTTTTCCATCCTATCGAGTGCATCTTTTGAACATCCTGCAGCATGAGGAGTTAGGATTACATTATCCAATAAGAATAATTGCTTATTGTGTGTTGGCTATTCTTCAAAAACATCGATTCCTGCTCCTGCTAGTTCATTATTTTTTAAAACATTTATCAATGCTTTTTCATTAACCACTTTCCCTCTTGATGCATTTATTAAAAAAGAGCTTTCTTTCATAAGAGATAATTCTTTTATATCAATAAAATTTTCTGTATCTTTGGTTAAGGGAATGTTAATTGAAACAAAATCAGAGTTTTTCAATAAATCTGTCAAAGGAACAAATTCAACTTTCAAGTTTTTGTGTTTTTCTGGATGTTGCGTATAACATATTATCTTCATATCAAAACTATTTGCTCTTTTGATAATTTCTGTTGAGATAGCTCCTGCACCAATAACTCCTAATGTTTTATCTTTTATATCGATAGTAAAATATTTATATTTATCAAATTGTTCTTCTCTAACACTTTTGTCAAGTTTAATTAGATTTTTTGATAAAGATAAAATTAAAGTCATAACATGTTCAGCAACAGAAGTTATATTTGTTTCAGGAGTATAGAAAACAGAAACATTTTTCTTTTTGCATTCATCGATATCAATAAGGTCTGTTCCTTTAAGTCACTGTTCCAACAAATTTTAGCTTTGTATTTTTTAATACTTCTTTATTAATTGAATGGAATTGTCCAATAATTGCTCCATCATATTCACGAATTATATTTTCAAATTCTGATTGAGTTGGTCTTTTATCGCAAATGACAATGTCAACTTTTTGATTAAACAAATTTAATAATTTTTTATTTTTCCAATCTTTATTTTTCCACGAGGGGATTGATATATAGACTCGCATATTTTATTGATTATATTACATTATTTAAAAGTTTATCTAAATCAAAGTTTGAATTCTTTTCACTTTTTCTCTCGAAGATACAAAATTTAAAAAACATATATTGCCAATAAATATATGAGTTTTTTAGAAACAGTAATAAAAGAGATTAGACCTTCTCAAAAAGAAGAGGGTGAAATGAACAATATGTTTTTGGAAATAAAGAAGTATATTTCCTCAAAATATAATTTAGAGTCTGCGTTAATGGGTTCTGTTGCAAAACACACTTTCTTAAAAAAAAACAATGATTTAGATATATTTCTTTTTTTCGATAAGACAACAACTTCTGAAGAAATGGAAAAACAAGCACTCAATATCGGCGAAAATACATTCAAACATTTTGGCGGAAGTTTTGAAATAGAATATGCTTCTCATCCCTACACTAAAGGAAAAATAGGCAATTGTAAAATAGAGATTGTTCCATGCTATAGACTAAAAACCATCAACCAGATGATTTCCGCAGTTGACAGGACTCCGTTCCATACAGAATACATCCTTAAATATTTAAAAAAAAACCAGAGAACAGAAGTCTTGCTTTTAAAACAATTTTTAAGAACAATAAAATGCTATGGTTCTGATTTAAAGACAAAAGGATTCAGCGGATATTTATGCGAATTGCTTATTGTGAAATACAAAACATTTGAAGGGGTATTGACCAAATTATCTAATTTGAGAGAAAACAGAATTGCTTCTCTTTTTGAGCTTAAAGATGTTAAAAAACTGATAAAAAAATTTGATTCACCTTTTATTTTTTTAGATCCTGTAGATAATAACAGAAATGTTTCTGCGTCATTGGGAAGTGAGGCTCTTTTGAAAGCAAGCTATTACAGCAGAATGTATCTTCAGAATCCAGACAAGATATATTTTGATGAAAAAGCTTTTGAAAAAAAAACATCTACAAAAAAAACATTGCAGACTCTGTTAAAGAACAGATGCATTTATGTTTTGTGTTTTGAAAAACCTACTGTGGTAGAGGATATATTGTTTCCTCAACTTGAAAAATTCAACAATTCTCTTAAGAATTACATTCACTCAAATGCTTTTTTTCTGAATGATTATTTTTTTGATGTTGATGAAAAAAACAATTTATGCATAATGGGATTTGATTTTTCAACAGATGTTTTGTCATTCTATGTCCACAGAAAAGGGCCAGATTTATTTTCAGGTAATCAAAAGATAGAAAATTTCCTTGAAAAACACAAGTCTGTTTATTTTTCACAAGGCAATTGTGTGTGCTTTGAAAAAAGAAGAATAACACACGCATTTGATTTATTGCACTCTATAGGCAGTCAAAAAGCAAAAAAGCAAATTGCGATTCCAAAAGAAATAGAAAAAAAAATAAATAAAAAGTTCATTGTATTAAACTCTTCAGGTATTCAAAACTATGTTAAATTGCGCAAGCTTGACTCAAAAATTGTTTGCAGAAATATTTCCGGCGGGAAAATTGTAAATTAATATTTAAGATTACTATATACTTAAAAAAACATTTGTTTTGAATTCTTATGAACAAGCAAAAATCCTGCAGATTTGATTCTTCTTTAGATAGTGCAGGATTTTCTCATGTTGTGTCTAAACCAGCGCACAACATGGAGTTTATACGCAATGAGAGAAAAACAGTTCTGCAGACAGCAATAAATTTTACAGATAAGAAAAAGGCGTTGAAAATAGCTAAAGAATTAGTTGTAGAAGATAGTGATTTTATTGAGGTTGGACCGCTTTTGATTAAGGCAGTAGGAATGAAAAAAGTAAAGAAATTAAAAAAAAGCAATCCAGGAAAATTGATAGCTGTTAGTTTAAAACCAATAAATGCAGGAAAAGAAGAAATGAAATTAGCAATTGATGCCGGAGCAGATATTATAATTATTACGCAGATGGGCTCTTTGACAACAATAAGGGAATGCATTAACGCTGCCATAGAAGCAAATATCAAAATATATATGGATTCAAAGTGTATGGTATGTCAAATCAATAAAGATTTGATGTTAAGATATACAGGAGAAGAAGCCAAGGGAGAAGATGAAAAGAATGTGATTATTGGGACGATTCCTCAAGATGCTCTGGTGGTTAGAGGGTATGAATTAAAAGAAGAAGGAATGGATGTTGTAAGTCAATTTAAAGAACTTTATCCGCACAATACCATTGTTGCCAATACAAGAACAATAACTGATGCAGAAAAAGAATTTTCAAGTGCTTTTGCAGCAGGAGCAGATATAGCATGCATACTCGCAATTACAGATATCGAGGAGATAAAAAAAGCAGTATCTGTTGCAAAAAAATACAAAAAAAAAGTTATGGCGGATTTGATTGGTCTGCGCGAGTGCATTGGAGAAGAGAGATTAATAAAACGGGCAAAAGAACTGGAGAAAATAGGAGTTGATTTTGTTCGCTATTATCAATCAGAAAATGATTTATTGCACAGTAAAATAGTTCCTCCGAAAAGCATAAAAAGAATATCACAGGAATTGTCGATACCTGTAGCAGTTGCAGGAGGAGTAAATAAGCAGAGTGCATATAATATCTCTAAAGCAGGAGTAGGAATAGTCATTGTAGGCAGTGAAATTGCCAAATCAGAAAATCCTGCTGAAGCAATAAAAAAAATAAAAGAAAAAATTACAGATGATATGGGTTCTGTGATAGAAGATGTGCTGGAAATTCTATCCTCTCAGCTCAAAGAAGTGGCGGAGAATATAGATGAAAATATTATTGCGCAGATATTAGATTCAATAGACAAAGATTCAAGAATTGTTTTAACCGGTGCCGGTCGCTCGGGGCTTGTGGCAAGATATGCAGGCGCATGGCTTGGAAAGATAGCAGATACGCGGATAATATCTGCAGGCGATGAGGACATTGCTGTTGATTTTGGAAAAAGAAAAAAAGACATATTATTTGCGATTTCCTCTTCAGGAAACACTTATTCTGTCATGGAATATGTAAACACCTTGAGAGAAAAAGGCGCAAGAATAATCGGAATCACCACCAATGCGCAGGGCAAGGCATGGGATGAAAAAGACACATTGCTTGTCATAAAAGGGAGGACAAAGGATGATTTCAAAAGCAAAGAAAAGGATTTGATTTCCAAAAGGACCCCATTGGGCACTATTTCGGAATTTTCAGTTCTTGTAGTTTTGACCAGTTTGGTGGAAGCTTATATGGTGGGTAAAAAACCATCTTATATGAAAAAATACATACTCGATATCTCTGATGAACTTCTCAGGCAAAAAGAAATAATCCATGACCAGTATGAAAAAATAGAGACGCTTATTGATGCCATCTTAGAGACAAGAAAATCTTCAAAAATTGTATTGCAGGCATACGGCAGGATGCACACGATAGCCAAATTATTTGCTTCAAGGCTATATCAGATTTCCGGCACAAAGATAATGATCATAGGCTCATCAGTCGTAAAGAGGATAGATGAAAAAGATGTCGCCGTCATTTTGTCTTTGTCCGGCAGAATCAAAGAGACTCATTATGCAACGCAGGTTTTGAATGACATAGGCATTGTTCCGTATTTTTTCCTCTCGGGCAAAAAGACGTTGGTGCAGGAATTGATAAACAGCAAAAAAGCAACAGGCATCTATGTCCAGGACAAAGAAGAAAGTTATACTGAAAAAATATCATGGTTTGAAAAGCAGTTCAGCAGCGGAAAAAATTACAGATACCCATCAGAATTTAAAGGAGAGATTCTTCTTCTTGGTTTCTTGGAAGGAATATTTGCATGCATGTATGAAAAACTATGTCTTGAAGAAAAAGATTTATTGCATATAAAATATTTGGAATAATTACAATCTCGGCAGAAATCCAAATCTTTCAAGCATAAACCAAGTGGCGATTACAAACAAAACTAATGCAGCATAGCCTATTTCATTTGTAAACGGCGCTTCAAATATCCACATCATGAAAATTTTAAAGCAAAGATAAAATATGATTATGTCTTTTAGGAATCCGCGTAAACCTGTACTCATATTTTTTTTAGAATTGAATCTTTTTATTTTTATCATGGATTAACAATTCCAAGTTTTGTTCTTAGTTTATCAATTTTGGTTGGATAAAGCAATCTTTCTAAATTTAAAACAAAAAAACCTCTTGTTCCCAAACTCGAAACCAGTGTTTTTCTATCAGGCGAAATATAGTAATTAAGAGATCTTATTTTTGATGAAATTTTTTTATAATCCCTTGTTTTAATATTGTAAAGATACAATCCCTTTATTGTTTTTGACTGTAGCACAATTCCGGATGTTTTATATTCTGCCATTAAAATATTATTTTCATCTATCCATTCCGGCGAGGCCAATAATTTACTTCCGCTAACTAGAGAAAAATTCTTATCCATATCAATAATAGCAATTTTGTCTCCAACAATATTCGCTTTATCTGGTATTTTATAAACTTGTGAATACCCTATGGCTATGTGTGCATCTGTTGGAGACCATCTGATACTATGCAAATAAGTTTCAACATTTTCTGCCAATGTTATTGTTTTATTGGACAACAAATTCAATACTTTTACATTAAATTTTATCCCTCCTTCTGCCATTACGATATATGCTATTTTTGTCTTGTCATTAGACAAAGATGGTTGAAGCCCATTTTTTATAAATAGCAATTCTTCTCCTGTCTTTAAATCAACTATGATTATGCCATTTCGTTTAAATGAAATTTTGTTTTCATATATTAATCTGTCATTATCTAACCAAAAAACAGTTTTTATGGGTCGTCCTGTAGAAGTTGTTGATAAATTTGAATAAATCAATATATCTTCCAGAGTAGATACAGTACTGCTATCAAGATTTAATAAAGATACAATTCTATCGTTTCCTATTCTAGTTATGTAAACTATTTTTTTAGCGTCCGGCGAAAAAACAATATTGTCTCTAAAACTTACTTCGCTTAAAGAATTTACAGGATAATCCTTAAACTTTTTGTTTTGAAAATCGTAAACTCTAGCTTTAATAAATCCGTCAAAGTTCTTTAAAAACGCAATCTTTTCTCCTTCAGAGTTCCAGGTAATAGGAACGCAACTTTCACTCCCTATATCTAAAATAGAATAACTCGGATTGTAGTAGAAAACACAATAAATTCCAATTAAATTAATCACGAAAATAAGGCATAACCACTTCAATAATGTTCGATTCATAATCAATTATTACAGCATGATAAAACTATTTAATATTGTTTTAAACTCTTTATTTTCTTTTCCAATGAGAACATACACTTTGCTGTTTTTCTCAAAAATTACAGTTGCCTGTAGTTCTCCGTTTTGCTGACGCACTCCTTTTTTAGCAGGCAATCCATTAATGGTAGTATCTTCTATGTCAACACCTATAGCATCTGTTATCTCTTCAACACTTTGATTATAGATTATTACAGCTATTGGTTCAAAAGATTCATCACCTAAAGAAGAGAAGAGAACTATTAATTCAACTCCATCCGGAGCGTCATTTGTAATGGGAGTTATGAATTTTTCAAGATAAGAAGGATATTCTAACATAAATTTATACTCTTCGTTTTTATATGTTTTCAATGAATCAGAAGTTGTTTCTATTTCATTTGTCTGTGCAGTGGTGCTATCATCGTTTTGAAAAGTAAAACTACTGCATATCTTTTCAAGGACTTCATTATCTTCAGCAATAATAGAATAAGTTTTACTGTTCTTTTCAAAGAGTACAAAAGAGTACGCCATGTTTTCTGATTTTACTATTCCTTTTTTCCCAGTTACTTTTGCAACAGCAATGTCCTCAAAAGATTCTACTTTATCTTTCATTTCCCATTTTACAGTATCCAAATGCTTATCATGAACTATAATCATAATTCTTCCTGTAAATTCATCATTATATGCTGAAAGAGTAATTGTCAAGTCAATTCTGTCCTCACCACTATAAGCGGATTGTGGTACTATAAACTTATCGTAATATGAAGGATATCTAAAAGAGAATCCACGTTCTTTGTTTGTATATAATGTCCATGATTTTATATCGGCATTATTTATGCGTTTTATATTATTTGCAGCATCTGTATACAATTTATCTACATAAGCATTCATTTCATCATTTTTCTCATCCATTGTTAAAATTTCACTATTGTCGCTGGCTTTCAAATAAATAAAAGCATTTCCTATAATCAATAACAGGACAAATATCATTATGATAGAAACATCATGTTTTGTCAGATTAGTTTTCATATTAGTTATTATTCTAATAAATAACTAAATTTTGCGTTTTTAAATTTATCTGAAATGCTTTGTCTAAAATAGTTAAGATATTTTTTAGGCAGAAGAGATTTATTACAAATAAAGCAACTACTTTCTCCCCATAGCCTTCAAGAGCAAGAGGCTTGTCGGGATTGGCTGCTCTTGTTATTGCTCCGCCGACAACAGCTACTTTTGTGCCGGATTTTATTGCCAATGGAGCGGTATCTGCTCTCATGCCTCCTGCAACACCCGTGGGTATAGTCAGAACTTTAAAAACTTGCTCTACCAAAGGAAAAGGAATTATTGCTTTCAAATTTGTCGAAGTTAGGATGGCACAGCAAGAATAATATTATTTATTAATCATCTTCTAAAACTGCGTTTAGGTCTATTCCCTGATTTAACATTCTTAGAAAATGGTTTTTTATTTTTTTGTGTGTTTTTAGGTCCATCACCATATTTGGCATTTCTAGAAAATTGTCTTTTATTTTTTGGTGCAGGTTTGGCTGCTGCACCTACTGCGTTTTGAGCAATTTCTGAATGAAAGGTATGATTATTAACTTCAATTTTTTGTTTTATTAATCTTTCAATATCTCTAAGATAATTCCTTTCTTCTGCTGCACAAAATGAATAGGCTGTTCCATCAGCCCCGGCTCGGGCAGTCCTCCCAATTCTGTGAACATAGCTTTCTGGTTCGTTCGGAAGTTCGAAATTTATAACATGCGAAATATTCTCAATGTCTATTCCTCGCGCAGCAATGTCTGTTGCTACCAATACTTTGGTTTTGCCTGTTTTAAAATCGCTAATTGCCTTAGTTCTTGCGTTTTGTGATTTATTTCCATGAATTGCATCAGCAGATATATTATTTTTACTAAGAAATGATGCTAATTTATTTGCCTTATGTTTTGTTCGGGTGAAAACCAAAACACTTGTAAGATGTTCCTGTTTTAGAAGTTCAAATAATAATTTTTCTTTTGCAGATGGGTCTACAAAAAAGATACATTGTTTTATGCGCTCAACTGTAGTTGCCTGAGGTGTAACTTCAACATGAATAGGATTTTTAAGTAGAGTTTTTGCAAGTTTATTAATCTCAGGAGACATTGTTGCTGAGAAAAACAGGGATTGTCTTTTAAGAGGTAATTTTGAGATTATTTTCTTTACATCATTAATGAATCCCATGTCCAGCATTCTGTCTGCTTCATCCAATACAAAAAATTCTACATCCTTTAGATTAATTATTCCTTGATTCATTAAATCCAGTAATCTGCCTGGGGTTGCAACAAGAATATCTACGCCGCTGGATAAGACCCGGACTTGTTTCCCCTGACCAACTCCACCAAAAATTACAGTGTGCTTAAATTTAAGAAACTCGCCGTATGCAGAAAAACTTTCTCCAATTTGTGCAGCAAGTTCTCTGGTAGGGGTAATTACCAAAGTCTTAATTTTTCTGGGATATTTCTCTCTCATCCTTTGCAATATTGGCAATATGAATGCTGCTGTTTTACCAGTACCTGTTTGTGCGATACCAATCAAATCTTCACCTTGTAATAGACCAGGGATGGATTTTGATTGTATGGGGGTAGGAACGGTATACTTTTGTTTAGTTAGTGCTCTTTCGAGCGGTGGTATTAAATTCAAATCTTTAAATGATATTTTATTCTCCATTATAGTTTAAATTTGTCTTAGTTATAAATCTACGTTTATTGGGGATGTGTAGGGCTGGTGAATTGTGGAAAGTATGAAACTGATTGTGGATGTGGGTGGGTTGTTTTGATGCTGTCGGAGAGAGACATTAATTGAGTGATACTATTTGGAGAAATAAGAAAAGTAGTTATTATTTTTTAAGGTTCTAAAGTTCAAATTAATTTTAAAATCCCTCATTTTCTTAAAAAAATTACAAAGAAAATCTTGAAAATCCTTATCTTACTATTCAGATTTTCAAGGCTAATTATCCTTTTTAGTGTACGCAAAATTCACTTTCTTCCCATTGCCTTCAAGAGTAACAGACTTGCTTTTTCAGGATTAGCGGCTCTTGTTATTGCTCCGCCAACAACAGCTACTTTTGCGCCGGATTTTATTGCCAATGGAGCTGTATCTGCTCTCATGCCTCCTGCAACACCCATAGGTATGGTCAGAACTTTAGAAACTTGCTCTACCAAAGGAAAAGGAATTTTTGCATCACTGCTTCTCATTTGGTCATCAACAGAGATATGAAATTCAATATAGTCTGCTCCCATATCTTCAAGTTCTTTAGCCCGTTTTACAGGGTCTTTAATGGATATTAAATCTGCCATTATTCGTACATTATATTCTTTTGCTGTTTGAATAGCATCTAAAATAATTTTGTCTTCAGATGCGCCGCAGATTCCAATTATATCTGCGCCTGCTCTTGCTGCAATTGCCACTTCTTTTGAGCCATAGCATAATGTCTTTAGATCAGCAACAATAGTGCTTTTGGGGTGTTGTATTCTTAATTTTCTTACAGCTTCCATACCTGCGTATTTTATCAATGGAGTTCCTGCTTCCAGCCAGTCTGCTTCTGCTTTTTTTGCTCCGTGCGCAAGTTTCAATGCTTCAGGAAGATTATCTAAATCTAAAGCTACTTGGAGTTTAGGCCATATTCCATCATTTTCCGGTGTGTTCTTTCGTTTTATAGGTGCCTTTTTTTCATCATAATATGACTCTGTAATTAGTTTAGCATATTTTGATGTCTTTAAAGAAACAACAGGGATAGTCACTGCATTGGATATTGCTTCTATTTTTTCTTCATCAAATACTCTTATGTAATTAACACCAAGAGACTCAAGTTCTTTTGCGCGGTCTATATTTGAACTAAATAAATCTATCATTATTTTCACACTGTATTTTCCGGCTGCGCCAACAGCATCTACAATAGTATTATTGCTCGCATGACTTGATATTGTTATGATATCGGCTCCTGCCTGTGCGGCAATAGTAACTTCAAGATATCCTGTATCCATTGTTTTGTAATCTGCAATGATCGTGTTGTTTGGAAAATTTGATCTAAGTTGAGATATTGCATTATTGCCCTGACTTTTGATCAAGGGCGAAGATGCTTCAATCCAGTTTTCGATTCCTGCCTTTTTTTTTGCAGTAGCAATAGCCTCATCAATAGATTCATAATTTAAGGAGATTATTTTTTTAGGCCATATTTCCCGAACTTTAATTTTATCCAAACTCAATTCCTTTAATTTTCTTTCGCTCGGCATTCCTTCACTATCCCAGCCTCTTAAATCATAATAATCTTCAAGCATTTTTTCTGTGTTAATTGTTTCTCCGTCTGCTGGTCCTCCAATCATGGGTTTGGAGAATCTTTTAGGCAAGGAATCATCTGCTTTTGTAAATCCTTCTCTATTGTTAAAGCATCTCTCTAGATTCCATATTCTTTCTCCTGCTTGTTTGAAATCTTCCGGTGAGAAATAAAATCCTGTAGCTGTTGTCAGTAGTCTGCTGTAGACTTCAACTTCATAATCGAATGTTTTAAAGACAGCCAGTGAGGTAAATTTGCATCTCATCAATGAATCCAGTACAGTAAAAATATTTTCAATATCTATTACTTTTTTAGCCTTTCCGTCCGTTTCTAAATTATCCAAGTAACTTGGCATTGAAAGTACTTCTTGTGGTATCATGTAAGCTCTTGTGTGACAACCACCTCTATTGCTTGTAATATATGCAAGTCCCTGTCCTTTAGTACCCCTTGGATCATATGCAGGCAATTCCAATCCTTTAACATTGATTGCAAATTCTTTTCCCCCGATTTTTGAAGAAATTCTTTTTGTTCCTTCTGCGATTAAATCACCAATGCCTTCTCTAAATGCAATTTTAGTTATTAAATTAGCAAGTGCCTCGTGATTATCAAAGGATATTTTTTCATCAATGAGACATTTAGATAAACATTCTTTGATAAAACCCATTGTGTTTCCTGTAGAAATAGTATCCAATCCATACTGATTGCAAAGTTCATTTAAGTGTGCTACACTTTCAGCAGAAGAATATCCTGTCAAGACGCCCAATGCCCATGTACTCTCGAATTCAGGTCCGCTTGTAGTTGTGTTTCCTACTTTAATAATTCTGCCGCAGGCAATGGGACATAAAGCGCATGATCTTTTTTTTACAAGATATTTTTGCATTGTTTCTCCGGTCAGTTTTTCTATTGATTCTGAATAACCTTCCTGAAAGTTATTTACTGGCAAAACACCCTGCTTATTAACTGGGTTCATTAATATTAATGTTCCAAAACGCCCAAATCCATCGCCTGTAACAGGATGACCTCTTAAGAGTTTCATAAATTTTCTATCTTCGTTTCTAAATGCGTATTCATTTGCAGGAATGATTTTTCCTGTTCCCCTAACAGCAACAGCTTTTAAGTTCTTTGAACCCATTACAGCTCCCAGACCACCTCGTCCGGCAGCTCTTTCTTTCTCTGTAATGATGCATGCATATCTTACAAGATGTTCTCCGGCAGGACCAATGCATGAAACTTTCACATTTTTCCCTTCTTTATTTAATATTAAATCTGTGCATTCGCCTGTGTTTTTACCCCATAGATTTTTAGCATCTTTTAATTCTGCTTTTCCATCGTTAATCATAAGATAAACCGGCTTTTTTGATTTTCCGAGTATAATTATTCCGTCATATCCTCCTTTTTTGAGTTCAACGCCAAATGTACCGCCGACCTGTGAATCAAATATAGTCCCGGTAAGCGGAGATTTAGATGCAATGCAAAATCTTCCTGAAGAGCATGCAAGTCCTGTTAATGGACCGGTCATAAAGACCATAATATTTTCCTCTGAAAGCGCATCAATTCCCGGCTTTAATTCATCATAAAGAATTTTTGTAGTCAATCCTCTTCCACCAATATATTTAGACAATAATTCTGGATCTAGTGTTTTTTCATCTGTTTTTCCTGTAGTTAAATCAACTATTAATATTTTTCCTATATATCCAAACATACAACTCCCTCTTTTGTAATTAATGTAATTAATAAATAATTCAACAGAACTTTTAAATAAATAAGGGAAGAATAATTTCAATTTTTTTATTCATATCTTAATGCATCGACAGGTTCCATATCTGCTGCTTTTTTTGCAGGAAATATTCCCGAAAGAATGCCGAGAATTGTGGAAAATGCAAGAGCTCCACCGATTAAATAAGGATCATAAGTTACAGAGAGTAATTCCTGCTGCAAAACAACAACAGTTATATATTCTGCTGATTTGCTTATCATATAGCCAAGTATCACTCCAATTGTCCCACCAACAAGTCCATAAATTCCTGCTTCAAATAAAAAGATTGACAATATCTGGCTGTCTGTTGCACCTATTGCTTTCATTATGCCGATATCTTTTGTCCGCTCTACAATAGAAGTATACATTGTATTCATTATGCCGACCCCTCCAACTACCAAAGCAATAGATGCTATTGCAATTAATACTGCGTTAATTACGTCTAATAGCGAATTAACTTGATTTAACAACTGTTCTGTTGTCTGAACCTGAAAACTTTCTTCTCCTTCTTTCTCTCTTCTTTCTCTTCTTAACTTTTTTTTCAGAATTTCTGCTAAATCAGCTGGTTTGACATTGGGTTTGACTTTTACAAGAATAATGCCATATTCATCTTTTGTTCCGAATAAGTCACTTGCTGCATCAAAAGTTACATATAAACTTGAATCATCCTGAGAATTTCCGATTCTGTCAATCACACCGATAATTGTAAATGGTTTGTCCATTATATATATTTTGTCTCTTAATTTTGGTCTTTTGTCAAAGTAATCAGTATATGCAATATCGTATCCAATTAATACTTCTTTGTCATTTCCTTCTTTTAAATCACGACCTTTGAGCATTTCATAAGATTCCATGTCTTTAAAAATATCTTGCGTGTCATCTGTTGGAATCCCATTGACGAAACTGTATTTTGTTTTATCTTTGTATTTTACAGCAACGGATTTAAAAATCATGCCTCCTGCTACATCCACTCCGCTTTGTTTTTTTATTATTTTTAAATCATCCTCTGTTAATTTAGCAGCAGAAGTCATCATGTTCATCATTCCAACACCGCCTGCGCCACCAGGCATAACCATAATCTTATCAGAACCCATTTTTTCAAATTGTTCATTGATGGCGGACTGCATACCATCACCCAAAGAAATTAAAGAAACAACCGCAGCTATTCCTATAAATATACCTATCATTGTCAGCCACGAACGCATTTTTCTCTGTTTTATGCTCGACACCGCTAATTTAAAAAAGTCATATATCATTATGATTCTATATTGCTAAAGCCCTGTTTTTTTAGGAATTCTATTGTTTTTGATTTCTGATTGCCCTGTAACTCTATTTTATCATCTTTTATAGTTCCACCACATGCAAGGTGGGTCTTTAATTTTTTCCCAAGTTCTTTTATATTTACATCTTTCACATTTATTCCATCAACAATGGTTGCGAATTTACCAAATCTTTTTTTTTTTTTATAAACTTTTATGTTTTGTTGTTCTTTAAAAAGAGTAGTACAGATGCATAATTCTTTTGGTAAGCCACATTTACTACAGATTTCACCCATCTTTTAAATTTCCTCTTTTTTTATTCTATGATATTATAGAATCATTCACATTTAAATAAGTTTTTATTCTTGCAATTGTTTTTCTTATTTGAGATATTTTTCCTGTGTTTTCAGGAGGACTACCTATTTGTATTTTTCCTCTTTCTTTTAATAACTCAAAATTAAGATCATAAAGTATTTTGTTTAATTCTTCTCTCGATTTCTGCTTTATTTCAGTATTTTTTAATATTGCCATATTGATATTATTCTTTTGTTTTAGTAGCTTTTTCTTTTTCTTCTACTTTTTGGATTTCTTCTTTTTTTGTTTCTTTTTTTACTGGTTTTTTATCTTCAATTTCATCCAGTTTTTTCGATTCTTCCTTTTCTTCCACGGTTTTTTTCGTTTTTTCAACTGACTTTTCTTCTGCTTTGTTTTCTACAATCTTTTTGTCATCTGTTTTTCCCTCTACCATTTGGGTTTCTGCTTTTTCATTTGTTTCTATTTTATTTTTCTCTTTTTCTGCTTTTTCAAATTCTCTTTTCAGACGAACTTCCAATGCATTGATGTTGCTTTCCAATTGCATTACATCAGGCATGATTTTCATGATTGTAACCTTTATGCCGATGCATCCTTGTTTTAAAACAGCGCTTACTTTTTTCTTGTCTATGCATGTATAAATAGGATCTCCGCATTTTTTAAGATAACCTCTGTAAAATTTGTCTCCTCTGCTTCTCGAACCGCTTATCTTGCCGGTAACATTTATCTCGACGCCTATTGCTCCTGAAGACATAATTTTTTCGATAATAAAAGAAACTACTCTTTTATGTTTTTTGCCTTGTTCCAAGGATCTTGCGATGAAATTTGCCATCAAACTTGCATCTAGATAAGGATTGTCTATACTATAAACATCCATTTTAAGACTTTTTATCTTGAATTTAGAAGATATTGTTTCTTTCAGGTGCATTAATTTTGTGCCTTTGTATCCTACTATTCTGGCAGGTCTTTGAGTATAAATAAGTACATGTGTATATAATGGCGTTTTTTTAATTATACATTGGCTTATCTGACTTTGTCCTATTTCTTTTGTAATAAAGCGATTTATTTCTTCTTTTTGTATTCCTTCTTTTATAAAATTTAATTCATTCATATTGTTTATTATTATTGATATACCTCCTCACAGACAATACCGACATTGGTATTTTTTCTTCGTTGTCCTCTTAAGCTTACTTTTCTTCTTCTTGGAAATCTAAATGCTTTTGCAACAAAAACATATTTGATGTATAATTTCTTGTCATCCAAACCTTTGTCGATTGCATTTTTTTCAAGTGTATCGAGAAGATTGTCAACCGCAAGACATACATTTTTAGGATATTTTCCAATTACACCTCCTTTCCTGTGACCCGTAGATCTTTTATATTTTACGAATTGTATAGGTTCTTTTAATTCTATTGCGTTTTGTAATTTTTTTCTTGCATCTTTTAATTTCATTCCTTTTATTGTTCTCCCTACTTCAACAGAATATTTTTTTGAAATAGATAAATTTCTTCCTAAAACACGACTGGTTGTTTTTGGGTCTGTTTCTACTGCATATCCGCTTACCATAATATTATTTCTTAGATACGAATTTACTTCCTCTTGTAGCCCCAAGTCCTGCTGCAGAATGAACTATTTTTCTTCTTGTCATTGTAAATTCTCCTAATCTATGTCCGAGCATTTCTGGTTGCATAATTACAGATGTGAATTCCTTTCCCTGATAGATGCCTATTTTTTTGCCAATAAAACAAGGAAGAACAGGTATGTGTCTTAAATGTGTTTTTACATAATCTTCAGATCCTGCTTTTTTTACTTTTTCAATGAATTTTTTTTCATTATTTTTCAATCCTCTTTTTAGTAATCTCCTTTGTCTGGATTTTAACAGTTCTGAAAATTCATTAATTGACATTTTGTCCAACTCTTCTATTGTCCTGTTTCTAAAGTAAAATTCTTTTGCCATATTATTTCTATTGACTCTTATTAAGCAAATAACATTGAAAACTTTTTAAATCTAATTACATACCATAAGTATGCAAATAGCAAGAATGAAATTAACAAGTAATTCAATAGAGTCTTTAAATAGCACAATAAACGAAATAAAATCTCTTTCGATGAGGTTTAAGGCAAAAATAAAAGGTCCTATAATGTTGCCTACGAAAAAATTATCGATTGTTACCAGAAAAGCAGTTTCTGGCGATGGAACCTCAACTTACGAGAAATGGGAAATGAGAATTCATAAAAGACTGATTGATATAGGTATGAATGAGAGAATCTTAAAACACATCATGCGTATGGAAATGCCTGACTCTGTAAATATTGAAATACGGTTAATTGAAAGAAAAATATAATGTCCTCTTTATCTGACAATGCGTTTGGGGTATGAAAGATGTGTCAACAATAGTATTGTTGTTAATAGTATAGTGACAAAAGGTTTTCTTATTGATCGGATTTCATAGTTCATAGTAAATCATAGTTTAAAGCTCCTGTAGCTCAGTAGGTAGAGCGCTTGGCTGTTAACCAAGTTGCCACAGGTTCGAGTCCTGTCAGGAGCGTTATATATTTTATTTGTGAGAAAAATTAAGATTTGAAACAAAAAATAACCTTTTAAATCTTCTCTTGAATTATATTTTATGAAGAAAAATGATTTTGTTGAAATAGATTACGTGGGCAAAATAAAGAAAACAGGCGATGTATTTGATCTCACAAATGAAAAAAAAGCCAAAGAGTTGAATATATACAATGAATCTTATTCTTATCATCCTCTTGTTATAATTATGGGACAGGGGTTTGTATTGAAAGCTCTTGAAGATAAAATTTTCAAAATAGATGAAAAAGATATGGGTAAGAACTTTACTTTTTCATTTGAGCCAAAAGATGCATTTGGACAAAGAGATGCCAAAATGATTAAAGTATTTTCATCTTCTGTTTTAAAAGAAAAGAAAATAAATCCTATTGTCGGTCAGAGAATAGAAATAGAAGATAAAAAGGAAAAAGTAACCGGAAAAATAGTGTCTGTTTCAGCAGGAAGGGTTCGTGTTGATTTCAATCATGTGCTTGCAGGAAAAGAAATAGAGTATGAATTGACAGTAAATAAAGTATTTAAAACAATAGAAGAAAAAACAGATGCAGTAATTAAGATGTTTATTCCAGAAAAACACGAGAAAATAGAAAAACATATAACAGGAAATGTACTTACAATTAATCTTCCGAAAGAATTAGACAATTCTGTTATAAAACAACTTATTGCAAAATATTCAACAGAATTTATTGAAAAAATAGACGAAGTGACATTTGTCGAAACATTTAAAAACATAAAAGAATAAATATAATTTATACAGTTATGATAACTGTAGTAAAGAAAAAGAAAGAGGGGTAAAATGGATTCTTTAATAGAAAATGTATTGGGAAGAGAAGAAATAAATAGCAGAGATGAAAGAAGCGAAATGAGTAGTATTTTGGAAGAAAGTCCGAGGGAAATAATAGATTCTTCTGTCCAAAAAAGGCAGCAGTCAATCAATGATGATCTGAAAACAATTCTTGAACAAAGAAGAGCAAAAGTAAAAGTTATTGGTTGTGGTGGAGCAGGCAAGAATACATTGAATCGTCTTTCAGATGTGGGTATAATTGGCGCAGATACAATTGCAATAAATACAGATGCACAGGATTTATTATACACTCAGGCAAATGAGAAAATATTAATTGGTGTTGAACTTACAAATGGACTTGGCGCAGGTTCAAATCCAGCTGTGGGCGAATCATCTGCAAAAGAATCAAGAGAAAGTATAAAAAGCGCGATGTCAAAATCAGATATGGTCTTTATTACTTGCGGACTTGGAGGCGGAACAGGAACAGGTTCTGCACCAGTAGTAGCAGAGACAGCCAAAAAAAGCGGAGCATTAACTGTTGCTATTGTTACAGTTCCATTTACAATGGAAGGAGCACATAGAATAAACAATGCAAAAACAGGTCTTGAAAAATTAGAAAGCAATGTGGATACGCTTATAATTATACCAAATGACAAATTGCTTCAGATAGCGCCGGATGTTTCAATTAATACAGCATTTAAGATATCAGATGAAATTTTGGTAAATGCAGTAAAAGGAATTACAGAAATGGTAACAAAACCAGGTCTTATTAATCTCGACTTTGCAGACATCAAAGCCATAATGAATGAAGGAGGCGTTGCAATGATTGGAATGGCTGAAAGTGATACAGAAAAAAGAGCGACAGAAGCTGTAAAAAAAGCGCTTAATAATCCATTGCTTGATGTAGATATAGAAGGGGCAACAGGAGCATTAATAAATGTTGTCGGTGGAAGTTCTCTTACACTAAAGGAATCCAAACAAGTTGTTGAAGAAGTAACCAGTAAATTGTCGCCTGATGCAAAAATAATATGGGGTGCTTCTATTGAAAAAGAATTAGGTGATTTGATTCGCGTAATGGTAATTGTGACCGGCGTTAAATCAACACAAATATACGGGGCGCATAAACAAGAATTTAGGGAAAGGCACAGAGCACAAATGGAAACCAAGCTTGGAATTGATTTTGTTTAAATAATCTATCCTGTCTTTGACAGGTTGTTTTTTTATTTTTCTATTTAATTTGTATTTTAAAACTCCATTTTATGATATGCAAAAAAATACGGCATTTTTTTCTTAACTACAGATTCACTAGATTTTTTTGTCCATATTATTTAAATTTTTCTGATGCACGGAATAGAATTATGATATCCAGAATCGTACTGAAAAGCATTAAAAAGACAGCAATTTCGTAATATATTAACATAGATAAAATACCTGCAATTATATGCAGAATACCTGCTGATTTTGCAATGTTCCCAAATTCATCTTTCAATTTATAAATAACAATTCCAAAAAATATATTAATAATGCCAAAAGACCATATCAAAATAAGCATAATTACAGATTTAATCCAAAATTCTATCGGCAAAAGTTCAATATTAAAATCGTCCTCCCAACAATAATATTTAGTTTCAAAAGAGTTTTCCGGTATATTTTCTATTTTTTCTAAATTTTCACATGATGGGAAAATCCCTCCACCAATTATTAAATATGCTGAATAAATAACAACAAATATTATGAAAATATATGAATTTGCAACAAGAAACTGATTTTTCAGTTTTTTCCCAATCAAAACAAATCCTTTGAAGAAATATATGACGGAGACGGCTAAAATTATTGTTATAATAGCATACAATACAGTTGAAATCTCTTTATCATACAATATAATTGAAAGATATTCCATGAATATGGTTAATATAGACCAGACAATAAATAAAACCAGTGAAGCAATTCCGGCATATCCTGCACTTTTTAATTGTTTTTTTATGTTTTTGTCTTTCATAATTATTTACTTTCTTGATTGACTTTTGAGGTTTCTTTTTTGGGTTTCTTTTCCGCAAATTTATCTGCTGCACGAAACAAAATTATAATTTCAAGAATAACTACAGGAATTGTTAAAATTATTGCAATAAATACCAACAATATTGAAGAATACATAATGCCCATTATTATTTCTAAAATGCCTGCTGCTATTGCAATATTTCCGAATTTATCCTTTAATTTATATATGCCTATACCGAAAAATATGTTGATAATTCCCATTAAAAATAAGATTACTATTGCAATCAATTCACTTTCAATAAAAGGAAATCCGAGCGAAAGCATATCATAAATACAAAAAATAATTGTTGTGATTACAATAATGTATGAACTTTTGACAAGAAACTGATTTTGGAGTTTTTCTCCGATTAATATAAATCCTCTAAAAAATAATATGGCGACCATTATTGTAATAATCGATGATATAATATACGCAATAATCACTGGATTAGAAAAAGAACCCATGATACGCATAAAACTCATCGCCAAGATAGGAATCATTAAAGCTAAATTAACGATTCCTGCATATCCTGCAATTTTTAATTCTTTTTGTATATTTGTGTCTTTCATAATTTCTTAGTTTTATAGAAATTCCAAAAAAATAATTATGCGCTTTCTTCAACTTCTTCAGAAATTTCTGGTTCTTCTATTAAAGTTAAATTTGGATGTTTTTCAATTTTTCCTTTTGCAATAGGTGTATAAGAAGATGTTTGGATTGTGATTTTATCGCTTAATTCTGGTATCTG
>DAOVUW010000015.1 GCA_030632385.1 Candidatus Nanohalarchaeota archaeon | reverse complement strand
TTGTCAATACTTCAAAGTTTCAATCCTTGTTTTAGTGGATGAATAATCATGACGACACAACGCCGCCAATATTTAACAGACAACAACATGTTTCAATCCTTGTTTTAGTGGATGAATAATCATGACAACTGGTCTTCTGTTGTCTTTGGAGCGACAGCATCAGTTTCAATCCTTGTTTTAGTGGATGAATAATCATGACTTAATCCACCTGCTGTGGATGTATCATTCAAGAAAAGTTTCAATCCTTGTTTTAGTGGATGAATAATCATGACAGCAGATAAAATGACCTTTTTATGCATGAATTCAGCAACCGTTTTTCATCAAATCTACCATATATGATCTTTATCAAATCATTTATAAATATGTTTCTTTTCCCAATATTATGCGTCATTGATTAATAATTACTATTAAAATTTATAAATTAATCGTTTTAATTAACCCAAACAAATTCTCCTGTAACAACAATCAATACATCTCATTTTATGACTTGTAGCTTTGGGATAAAACCCTTTTTGTACAATCGATAGAATCTCATCAATCAATCTAATTGCATAATCAAAATCTCTTTTCGTAAAATTTATCTCTTTAACAAGATTATTGCTTCTGATATAGCAGATAAATCCTTTTTTTACATCAGCATTATAATTCTCTTTAATCAAAAGTCCATAAATAACGGACTGATATTTATATGTTCTGTAAGTGCTTTTTTTGAACTCAGCAAATTTGTAATCCAGAGGTGCGTAAGTTCCGTCGTTTAATTGTAGGACTTCGTCAACAACACCCCTGACTTTGTATTTATCCGAAGACAAATATGCTTCACTATTCTTCAACACAACACCTAATTTTTTCCTCAAATAACGCGTATTTGTCTTTTCTTTTTTTTCATGAAGTTCCCGTCCTATTCTTACTTTAAACCGTTTTTCTTCCATCTGGGCGATGTTTAAGCAATATTGAAAATAAGTAAATCTGGGGCAGAACAGATGCTCTATAACATCAGATACTGTAATTGTTTCTGCCATAATATTCATACAAATAATTCTCGTATTCTGTCTGTTACAAAATCCTTGTCAAATGATTTGCCAATAAGTCTCACTTTTTTAAAATCCTCTTCGCACATTGGGAAAATATAAACAGAATCCGTTTCTTCATTAATGACTTGTTTTGATTGTAATGCGAGTTCATCAATCTGGTTTGAATTCATATCTCCAAAAAATACGCTTTTTTGCACCCTGTGGAGTCCATAGCCTTTGCACAGTATTATAATTCTATTTCTTTTTGAATTGCCGCTTATATCATATATTGCCCAAACTAACATATTATTTTTTGTTGTGTGTTATGTATAAACAAAAAATAAGCTTAAAAGTAGAACCAATTGTATGGAAACATTTATGATTATTTTTTGTTTTTCAATAAGTACAGCCATGCCGGAATGTATTGAATTTTTCTGCCGTCAATGATTTCTTCTTCAAACCAGTCTTTAGTAATTACAATCCCTTTTTTGCATTTAAATTTATTGCAGAATTTCAACAGCCCTTTTAGATTCTTTTTGGAAATCTGGTTCCTGTATTTGACCTCAACCGGTAAAAGTTCATTATCCTGCTCTTCAATGACTGCATCCACTTCCTGTTTTTCCTTGCTTCTCCAGAAGAAGTTTTCAGCAAACAGAGTCTCCACATATTGTCCTGCCAACTGCTCAATATCCAAAAGATTTTTCCCATAGTTTAAAACAGCAAAAGCAATGCATGGATGAGTTGCATATATTTTCTTGTTTTTTTTGATCCTTGTTGCAACACTCTTTGAATAGGTCTCTGAGATTTTTATTAAATAAGATAATTTCAGGTAAAGCAAGTAGTTTGAAACTGTTTCTGCATTTATGCCAAGCATATTTGCTAAATTCTTTATTTCAAAGATATTTGAACTTTCCTTGCATGCAAATTTAAATAAATCATATAATGCATCTTTTCTTTTTATTTCCATGATTTCAGGTATGTCTTCAAGTACAATTTTCCTGACAACCATTTCTTTAATGTAATTTCTAATGTATTCTTCATCATTTTCGCATGCAATTTCCGGGAATCCGCCTTTATAGATATATTCCTTAAATTGTTTTTCAAAGAACTCTTTTCTTGGCAATGTTTGTTCATAGATTCGCCTTAGTGTTCCTTTCAATTCTGGCTCTTCTTTGTTTAATGCCAAAAACTCTCTGAATTCTAAAGGAGGCAGATGAAAATACATGATTCTGCCGGCAAGACTCTCCCTTCCTTTTCTTATATGCAGGGAAGCAGAACCCGAGATTATAAACTTTAAATTGGATGTATCATAATATCTTTTTAATATGCCCTGCCAGTTCGGGATGTAGCGTATTTCATCAAAAAATAAATATTTGGCATCATAATTATTAATGAAGTAATTTATGACAAAATTTAAGACTTCTTTGGATTGTAGGTCTGTTTCATCAAAAGAAAAATAAATGCATTTTTTTTGAGGCATCTCTGTCATCAATTGTTTCATTACTGTTGTTTTTCCAACTCGTCTCATCCCTGTCAGCGCAATGATTTGTTTTTTATCGAGGTATTTGTTGATTTTTTCGTGAATTTCTCTTTTAAATTCAGGAATCTCTGTCTTTTTGCCGACCCATTGCGGATTGAATGTTTGTATGAGCCGGATTACATATTCTTCATTCATATAATATCTATGAAGCTGGAATTTAAAAAGGTTTCAGTCGTGTTATTTTCGGAAAATAAGACGGGTGGAGTATGGTTAATTGTCGGGGAGATATTTCTGTAATAAGGGGAATTTATTATAATTAATCATTCTTATGATTATTGTTTATTATAATTTACCATTCTGTTATTTTTTAGGATATAAATTTTTACTGCCATTTCCTTGACTTCTGTGCGTTCCGTGTCTTCCCGTGGATTTACTTAAACATCATCTTGATATCTTCCCGGTTCAGTTTCTTGAAAATTCCTTCATCTATTGTAATTATATTTTTTACAAGCTCAAGTTTGCTTTCCTGAAGTTCCAATATCTTTTCTTCAACACTATCTTTGGTGATTGCTTTATAGACAAAGATATTATTTTTTTGTCCTATCCTGTGGGTCCTGTCTATTGCCTGCATTTCAGCTGCTGGATTCCACCACGGGTCCACGATAAAAACATAATCTGCTGCTGTAAGATTCAGTCCCAAACCGCCTGCCTTGAGGCTTATTAAAAAAGCATTGATTTTTTCATTATCCTGAAATTCTTCAACAACTTCCTGTCTCTTCCTCGTGCTTCCGTCAAGGTATGAAAACTCAATATCGTGTTTTTCAAAATAATCCTTAAAAACATGCAGCATTTTGACAAATGAAGAATAAATTAACACCTTGTGTCCCTCACCAATAACTTCTTCAATTTGGTTAATAAGAAGATTGAATTTTCCAGACTCACCCAAATAGCTTTCATCCACAAGAATAGGATGATTGCAAATCTGCCTTAATTTCATCAATCCCTGCAATATTTTCATGCGGGACTGCATGAATCCATTTTCTTCAATAGATTCTTTTATTTCCTCTCTGAACTTCTCTTTCCAATAGTCGTATATTTTTCTTTGTTTGTCTTCCATCTCGCAATAAAGTACAGTAATCTGCTTTTCCGGCAAATCCCGCGCAACCATCTGCTTTTTTCGTGACAATAAAAAAGGATTTATCATGTTTTTTAATGAACTCATCTTGTCTTTGTTTTTTTCTTTTTCAATGCTCTTGGCAAAATTGTTCTTGAAATAATCCATATTGCCAAGGAACCCGGGATTTAAAAAAGCAAACTGAGACCACAAATCAAGAGTACTATTCTCAACAGGGGTGCCTGTAAGCACAAGCCTGTGTTTTGCATTAATCATATATGCACTTTTTGCAACCCCTGACAATGGATTTTTTATCTGTTGTGATTCATCAAGAATTGCATAATAAAACTCTATTTTGCTAAAAATATCAATATCATTTCTCAGCGTCCCGTAAGTTGTAATAATCAAATCATATTTGTCTGTAATTTTGCTGATATTCTTTTGCCTTTTCTGACCGTGATAGACATAAATGCTTAAACCCGGCGTAAATTTTTTAATTTCATTTACCCAGTTAAATACCAGCGAAGTTGGGACAACTATCAAAGAGCATGTATTGTTCCCCTGCTCTTTTTCATAAAGCAAAAAGCTCAATACCTGAAATGTTTTTCCAAGTCCCATTTCATCGGCAAGGCATCCTCCAAATGAAAATTCCTTCAAAAAATGCAGCCAGTTATATCCTGCTTTTTGGTAATCTCTAGGTTCTCCCTTTAAACCAGCGGGAAGTTTGACATCATTTATCTGTCGGAAATGCCTGAATTTTTCTTTTATTTCTTTAAATTTCTTGTCTGTCTTGGCAGTGTCTGCAATATCAAGCAATGCTTCAACAATCTCTATTTGGGAACGGGATGCCTTTGCGCTTTTTTCTCCTTCTTTGCAGTCAAGAAAACCTACAACTCCGGAGAGTTTATTGAGCCATTTTTTAGGTATTTTGCCCATCCTGCCGTCGCTGAGTTTTATGAATTTTTCATTATTTGTCAGGGCTCCAAGAAGTTTGTCAAATGGCACTTTCTCTTTGCCAAAACTCGCATCGCCATGCAAGTCAAACCAATCAATTCCGCTTGAGACCTCAAGTTTTAAGTTTAAATCATCTTCACAGATTCTCTGATTGAACAAAGTATTTTCTCCGAAAATTTCATATCCCTGAGAAATCAGATTTTTTGATATGTCTGCAAGCCACACATAAGGGTCTGTTGACGGAATCAAACAATTGTCTTTTTCTCTTGTGTAATTGTCGAGCAAAACAGAATAAAGTTCTTTTTCTTCTTCTTTATTTCGCTTTATCTTTACTAGTTTATCCTTTTTATCCCGATATACAATGTCCTGATTTGTCCCATGCTTCACTTCCTCTGTCCCATAAAGATGCCTTAATTCAATGCTGAATACATCTGCATAATCCTTTAAATACAGCCGGGGCAGTGGCTGTAATGTTTTTTCGCTGACAGAGTATTTTTCCGGCAAAATGACTTCGCCAATATCAGAGAGTTTCAGATAATATTTTTCAATAAAACGCTTTAGCTGTTTTTGAGTTATTTGAGTATTTGATTGTTTTGCAAGATTGCGAAGCATTTGAGGATATGCGCAGTTTATCTCAAAGATAATTTCCTTGTTTTCTGTTTTGCTATAAATACATGCCCAAAGTGGATTTTTACCCATGATTTGGATATTTCTGTTATTGAAATTATATGTTTTTCGCCCTGTCTGAAGCATTATTTTAAACACATAATTATTGCTCTTTTTGTGTTCGATAATATTTATATTTACATCTGCTTTTTCATTTTCAAATATGGCTCCGGCAAAGCAATTGGGTTCTGCTGAATATAGTTTTCTCAAATATCTCAAAACTTCAAAATCCAATCCTTTTTCAAACTTTTTTTTCACTATGCTCTCTGTTTCTGAGTATCCATAATAACTGCCTGAATCAAGAGAATCTATAAATACTTCAACAGCTCTTCTTTTGATTTTTGAGAATTCGTCTTTATATGGCTCGATAAATTTTTTGTTTGTTCTGGAAGATCTCCCAAGACTGTTGTTCTTTAGAATCTTACATTTCTTTAGATAGATATATAATTCTTCTCTTTCTTTTTCAATGCTGAAGAAAAAATGATATTTTTGTTTTTCTCTCTTTTCGTCCTCTTCTTCATGATTGTCAAAATCCAGTTTTCTGATGAGTAATTTGTATTTTTCTTTTTGCAGTTCTGTTGCTAATTTTGATTCATAGTCTAAAAATGCATGGTTTTTATCGTTATGAAAAAATACTTTTAGTAATACTGCTGTTATATGATCGCATGGATTAGAGTCCCATGAATTGCTACAGGTACATTCTTTGTTGAATTTAGAATAAAGATAGTTGGGATCCGGTGCGCGAATAATAACCCTATTGTTTGTTTTGGTTTTAACATTTGCAGTAATTGTTTTTTCATCTATTGATGCTATATCTACCTGATCTTTTTTTACCATCTCAATTGCTCTTAGCAAATCTTCTTTTGATTTTGAATTTTCAATCTCTTTAATATCTATTTTGCTTATTCCTTTTTTTGGCATTTGTTGTTCTTTGGCTTTATTAAATGATTTCATTTCATTAATCCATTTATACAGCACTGCTACAATATGCTTGCATCCATAACCTTCATAGGGGCAGTCGCAGTAATAATCAAGTTTTTTATCTTCATCAATTTCAATATCAACAGTGTAGGTTCCGTAGTTTCCTTTTACTTCTGCTGTAATTTTGCCAAGGTCTGCGTTTACTGTCATTGATTTTACCATTCCGGAAAAATAGTATTTTTTGCCTCTGTTTAGTATTACAGTTGAATCTGCGATATTTTTTATGTCTTTTTCTGTGATTTCGTGGAGGTTCATAATTGTGTATGGTGTGTGATTTTTTTAAAGATGTTATGCGAATGTGGTGCCGTCTTTTTGGTTGTCTTTGAAGCCTGTTTGAGTGTCATTCCACTCAAAACCAATTTCATCATTATAAGATATATTACAAATCCATATTTTTCGGTCATGCTTATTACATTTATCTATAAAGTAATTTAATTTATTATTTATACTATTTGTTAATCGCCAATATGGTATTTTTACTAAATATTTTTGTAAATTCCTTAAATCAATTATCGTTTTTCTTTTGTTGTAAATAACAGATGGCAACACATCCACTGTTATTAATTTAATTTCTCTGATTTCAACCAAGCTACCATTATCTTCTTCAGAATAGCCTCTAACTTCCCTTACAGAATGACCAAATAAAATGCATTTCTTAAAAATATTTATCAAATAAGTATCTTCTAATTCTACTTTATTATATATACTATTACACCAACCCTTAATTAAAGCATATGAAATTGGACCTTCTGTTATAATATCTTCTGAATCTTTTAAAAGTAATTCTCCATTCTTGCTATAGCAATACGGTTTATTGTCCTCTGTTTTATAAATATTCATAATGAATTGATTTTTGTGATATTTCCTACCTCTATTTAATCGTCCGCCTCTTTGCCCAATTGAATCTGCTGGTGCTAATTCCGTATGCATTATATCACAGGAAATATCAACACTAATTTCAATTGCCTGTGTTGAAACTATAATCCAAGGCTCTCTTGAATTTTTAAAGTCGTCATTTATTTTTCTTTCTTTAGCTCTTCTATCTTTAAAATTAAACTGAGAATGATATAATAATACATTTTTTAGTTTCTTTAATTTTTTGTAAATCTCTTGTGTTCTTTCTACTGTATTTAAAATAATTATTTGGTTTAATTTCTTTTGTTTATAAATTTCTTTAATTTTATCAATATTTTCTAATATTGTTTTTTCGTTTTTTTTAACAAAGAACGGTTGATATTTCATTCCTTCGTCATCTTCTATAAATCCATATTTTTGCTTGAATTCTTTTTCATTTAATTTAATTGTTTCTTTTAATTTTTTCACAATAAAATCAGGCAATGTTCCGCTCATGATAATATTTGGAATTTTTAATTTATGCATTAATCCGAGTCCCTCTAAAATATAAGATAATGTATGCGTATCATAATAATGTATTTCATCAAAAATAACAACACTGTTTAAAATATTGCCAAGTGCAAAATCTGCCTGTTTATATCCATGCACAAAAGAATAAAGTAAATGATCAATGGTTGTAACTACAACTGGTTTTCCGAAAACTTTTGAAGTATTGTTTTCTACATTAAATTTAAATTCTTCGTTATTTTCATCTTCTATTTTTTCAGGAGTTTCATCTCCGAAAAATTTACTCATCCCGTGATATAATCCAACATTTTCATCTCCAAAAATATTTTTTAATCTTTCGCACATATAATTTGATGTAATCTGTGTAGGCAATGCAAAAATAATCTTATTCTTGTGTTGTTCTTTCATTATATTTAAAGCACCAAACAAAGATGCTTCTGTTTTTCCTCTTCCGCAAGGAGCGGAAATAATACCGCAATTATTTAATTTTGATGCCCTTATTTGATATTCATAGCGATTTACTGAATTTCCTTTTTTATCAACACCAAGAATATCTCTTTTAGATAAAGTAAACATTTTTTTATAATTATAATTTATTTTGTCTAATTTTATTTTTCTTTCAACAGAGTTTAATTTATAGAATAATAATTCATTATATGATTCGTCTCTTTCTTCTAATTTTTCTTCAACTTCTTCAAAATTTGCGCTTGCCTGCTGGTCACAGTGTTTTAATATTGAAAGGAGAAAGGAATAAATTACTTTTGTTCTTTCTTCAATCTTTATTTTTCTTTTTAGCAAGTTTAATTCTTCATTTCTTATTTTCATCGCCGTAATTTGATTTTTAGAAGTATGCTTTAAATTATATCTTAAAATAAATTTATCTACAAAGTATTTATCATATATTGTTTTACAATTATCTATGTGCTCTTTAATCAAAGGTTCAGAATAAGTAATTCTTCCACCAAATGGATTTTCATTAAAAATGTTTGTATATAATTGACTATGATGCGACAAAACTGATAATTTCAAAACGGTGTTTAGCTCTTCTTTGTCTTGATAAAAGGTAGATTGTATTAATGGCAACCCAAAAAAAGCATGTGAAACTGAGCCACAATTTTCATTTTTTTTTATTCGTTCTTGAAATTGCTTTGTTGCTTTTCCAATGTCATGAATATAAATTGTTAAAAAACATAAATTACAAAAATCATTAAAATCAATATTCCAATTTTCACAAAATTTCTTTACTATTTTTTTATTTTTATCCAACCAATCTTTGTAAATTAAAAGAGCATCAACAGTATGCCCCATTAATGACTGTTTAATGTTCTTATTTTTCTTCTTCTTCGCTATTATTTCCGAAAAACACATAATCATCATTAATTTTGTAACAAGTTACTTTATTATCAAATTCTATTTTTTCATTGGGTTCAGGCACTACAACAATTTTATCTTTCCTATAAAAATCTCTTTTATTCTTTTTTATCTCATATTCTTTAAACTCAAAAGGAACTCTACCAATTATTTGTCTTTTGTCTTTTGGCTGTATTTTTCCGTTTTTTTCATCAAAAAAATAAATAGATGTAAGTTTATTGGTTTGTTCTTCCGTAATATCTTCAATAATTGTCATATTGCCAATAATTACAAAAGTATCAGATTCTCCAATGTAAAGTGATCTTTTAGGATTCTCTAATGCTTGATACAATTTATTTAAATCCTCATTGGTTCCAAGAACAAATATAATATAAGAAACTGGATTTATATATTCTTTAACAAACGGAGAAGATGGAGTATTTGGTTTTAATTTTTTCATTAAAACCATACTCGTATGTTTTTCCGGAATTTTATTTACTTTCTCTTTATTATATTCTTCACATAAATTCGGATTAAATTTTAAACTTATCTTGTATTTTTTGCCAAAATCATTATAATATTCATCTCTTCCCATTCCGAATGCATTTGCCAAAAGTCCTTGAATTGTTGTAAATGGTGGAATGTTATAAGTTAAAATGCTGATTGCAGAGAGAGGTTTTCTAAATGTTGACAAATAAGGAATTTCTAAATCAAAGACCAAACATCTTAATTTATTTTTATTATCTTGCATATATTCCCTCTTATCAAATAGTTAGAAACTTTACCATTACTTGAGTTCTGAAATAACTTTATCAATCGCCTCTGTTGGAGTTTTAGTTTCTATTTTATTATTTTTTAATATTTCTTTAACTTCTTTTTCGTTATCTATTGTTCCAGAAAGAATGCCTGCATATATTGTTTCTCCTTTGAGCATGGTAAGAACTTCATTTAATCTATCTGTATCAATATTTTTATTTTTTCTTAATATTAATGCTTTTTGCAATAAATGATTGTACTTATCTTGTAGACCAATTAATAAAAAATTTGGTGTAAAATCAGTCAAAAGTCTCGCTTGTTTTGAATAATCCGACAAATTCTTAAATGCTTCTAAAACTGTTTTTACTCTGTTAATTTTATATTCTTCTATTTCAACAAAATATTTAATACCTTTGGTTTTTTGATTTTTCACATCTAATTCTTCTTCACCTCCTACTTTTTGTAAGTCAATAGATAATCCTGCCTTATATATATTAACAGCAAGTTCTACATTTACAATATCGCCTCCTTCCTTCCTACCTTTGGTTTCAGCACCACTTTTCGATCTTGTTAAAAAATCAAGAGTTGAATTATCCTTAAAAGACAATAATCCCATGGCGGGAGACATTTTTACTGGTGAAACTCTCGTATTACTTCCACTACCTTTTATTGTTGTCATAAAACCAAATAAATCGCATAAAATACATTCTTTTATATTTCCACATGTCTCACCATTATCTTTTGGAATACAATAATCTTTTTTATCGACAATTCTCATAATTGATTCTTTCAAATAATGCCTCATTGCTTGCCCACTTACATAAGGGTAATCTACGCCATTTTTTTTATATCTCTTTATATCTACTAAATTGCTTCCTCCGATTCCTGAATTTAGATTTGTCAAATCTGTTTCAGATAACCAAACTGCACTAATTGCTTTTTTCTCCATCTTTACCACCTTTTTTATATTTAACACCTAAATAAAAAGTTGAATATATCAAAACAATATCTTTTATCTCCTCAAAAGTATCTTTGTATTTATTAATTATTTCAATCAAATTTATAAACGAATATTTTGATATTGCCGATTCATAATCTTCACTTTTCTCTCCCGCACTATTTATTTTTATTGCTCTTAAACTAATATTTTTTATAATGTTTATAAATTCTTCAGCAGATCTTATTCTATCCAATTGATAAATCTCTGAAATATATGTTTTTCCTACTGTACCTACAACCCAACCAGCCTTTCGCATAGTTTCTATTTCTTCTTTTTCAAATTTAACCATTTTAAACACCTCTCCAACTATCTATTAATATATTTAATTTATCTTTTATATCTTTAAAATCACCAGCATCTTTTTTAAAACCAACAATGTGGTTTTTTCTTATTTTAAATGCTTCAGCAAATGTTTTAAAATCATCCATTAAAATGCCTTTTGACATCAAATATTGATTTTCATCAGATAAGTTATTATCTATATTTCCTTTTTTGAGTGGCTTCGCAATAGTATGCTTTATTAGAGAAGCATACGGTAAACCACCCCAGTCAAACATTGCGTTGAATATTTTATCCATTCTTTCAATATTGGGTATTTTAATTGTCTGGATATAACTATATTTTGTTTGGTATTTAGCATCAGTACCTTTTATTTTTAATTCTATCCATTCATCACATTTAATTTTATAGTCTCCATTAATACTCTTCATTTTTTCCCAAAGTATTTCATGAATATTCAATAATAAAGAATAACTATTATTTGAATTTAAATTAGATATATTTGAATAAGCGCCTTGATTAAAAATACCGTAATTTTGACTTTTTATTATATTTTTAAATCCATGTAACTTTGATAAATCATCTAATTGAGGAAATAATAAATAATGAGTTAAATTTTTATGATCACAGATAAAAGGATAATCATCCAGCCACTCAATAGAACCCAAAAAAGCGCATAAATTGCAACACTTGTAATCTGGTTTCATCTTTCTAACACCGCACTGACTCTTTAATGAACCTGTTGCAGAAGGGTATATTGCCTGAGACACTTGTTGAAGATTACTTGTGTATTGTCCGCAAATATCACAAATTTTATTTCCTTCTTTTTTATTTTCGGTAAATAAGTTTGTTATATCTTTTATTGATTGATTTCTTGCTTTTTCTGCTAATTTTAATTTATTTTCATCTTTATTGGTTTGGGTTATTTTTAATGCAAGAAAACAAACATATTTTCCAATATGCATTGTTGGCAAATAAGCTCTATTCTTTTTTTCAATAACTCCGGTTTTTTCATTTTTCTTTTGATATTTTAATTTACCATCAATCAATCTTTCAATTTCACTAATAAGTTGTTTTATCTGTTCATCATTCAAATTTTCAAAACTAATTTTATCTTCTTGCCAATTAACAGTTATCTTTAATCTATCTTCTAATAAATAACCTAAAAACTCTATAGAATTGTCAAACCACCAGTCGTAATATTTGTTGATTTCAATCATACTTATTTTGTAATAATTAACTTTAAATACTTATTGTTTACCATTAACCATTTCATTTAATCTTTTGATTCTTAATTTGATATCCTTGTTTTAATGGAAAATCATGTCTTTCAATAATATTTCAATCCTTGTTTTAGTGGAATATTGAATACAAAAAACTCATGATTTTTTTAATTATCGTCTTTTTTTCTCCGATATGTTCCTTCTCTGTTTCATATTGAAATGTTTTTTCTATTTTTTTATACAATACTTTTACCATATTCAATATTTAATATACAAATATCTTTAAATACTTTAATTATAGAAAGTCATAAATATAAAAGTTGGAATTGTAATTTAACCGCCCGCTTTCAAATAAACCCAAAAAAAGTCATTCATTCCACACCAAACTCAACATCAAAAACATCCGCCTATAAATGACAAATCCATATATTTTTGTCACATACAAATGACAAATAACAGAAAAATACAATTCTAAAAATACATCTCAAACAACAACCTTTAATCACAATTAACAGTTATGCACCAAAACCTTTAATCACAACTAAATGTTAAAAATTACACAATTTAATGCACTACAACCAACATTAATGTCTCTTTTCATTCCACCAGTCAAACATATCTCTTCTTAATTTTGCCATTCGATTTGTATCTTTATTATAAAACACAATGCCTTCTGCCGCAAGACCAACAAATCCAGTTTTCTCATTAACATCCCCTGTAACGCGCCTTTTCCGTTTGTAAAGACTCCACAATCCTTTGAAAACATCGCTTACTTTCTCATAAATTTCTTCATCAGATTTCCCATCAAGCCCACAGACAAAATCATCCCAGAATTTAAACCTTAATCTTTTACTCATATCAGAAAAAGGCATCCATAAATTTTGAGTCAGTTGATATAGATTACCGTTAATGCGCGGACCCAAAAGCTCTCCGAAATACTGTCCGTCACCAACTTTGCCCGGCAAAAAATCCTCCCTGTCAATTGACTCTAAAATCCCTTCTGTAAACCTTTTGTTTCCCTTTTTCCACATATCTATTAAATTTTTCCTATTATAGATTGAAGTTACATTCTTGCCTTCTACAATTATGCTTACATTTGTTCCGTCCATTTTCTCTATTGCCTGACTCCGTGAAGTAAAAACCCACTTGTAATCATCATCAATTTCCGGCACGCAAACATAAGCTCCATTAACATCTCTTCTTTTAAATGGGCTGTGAAGTTTTGGCATGTCAATTGGCTTTAGAATGTTTTCATTCAGTCTCATATTTATTTAGGTGATGTTGCACAACATCAATTATATATGCACCAAAATCCATAGTTCTCTATGGGAAAAAGAAAAACACCAATTAACTGGAAGCAGTACAACAAAGAACTCGTAAGAAGAGGCAAGAATTTAGCAAATTCTATAAAAG
>DAOVUW010000029.1 GCA_030632385.1 Candidatus Nanohalarchaeota archaeon | reverse complement strand
TGTATGGTGCGTCGAAGTTGCAATATTCTCAAATTCCTTCACAAAACACCTTATTGATGTATTTTTTGTTTCATCGAAAAAATACAAGATTTCGCAGATTAAAAGTATTATTATTATGACGCCAAATAAAAAATAATGCGTCTGAATAAATCCATAAGCGCATAATCCAAATAAAAAGATTAAAAAAATTCTTGTTAGTTTCATTAAAGTTCTGCTGATGCTTTTGAAATGAAGTCCTGCGACAAAATATCCAATCAAAAAATGCAAAAATACAGCAATAAAAATATCAATTTCCATGTTCAAATACCTCTCTGAATAAATCCTGATTATTTGTTTTTGTCAATTCTTCTCTTGCTTTTTGATACCATATTTTTATTGATGTTTTGCGATTCTTTAATGCAGTTAAAAAATCATTGAAATTTATATTCCTTATTGCTTTTCCTTCCAAAGCCTCTCTTAAAGGAATATTTACTGCATCATCGCATAGTGCCACAATATCTGCGCCACTAAATTCTTTTGTATTTTCGACAATAGCGTCGTAATCAATATCCTCAGATATTGGTTTTTGCCTTAATTGTAATTGAATGATTTTTTTTCTTGCATCCTTATTCGGCGTACCGACAAAGATAATCTCGTCAAATCTTCCTGGGCGACGCAGAGCATTGTCTATGTTCCATGGACTGTTTGTAGCACCAATAAGTAGAATTTTAGAATCCTTTGTTCCGATTCCATCTATTTGGCTCAAGATTGTGTTTGTAAGCCGTCTTGTAAAAGAATTTTCTTCACCATCTCTTTGAGTTCCAAGAGCATCCAGTTCATCAAAGAAAATTACAGAAGCCTGTTTTCTTGCATTTTGAAAAATATTGGCTATTGTTTTTTCGCTTTCCCCGACCCATTTGCTCAATACATCATTTATCTTTATGTTAAAAAAAACCGCTTTTGCTTCTTTTGCTGTCGCTTCTGCCAAAATGGTTTTACCGCATCCGGGCGGACCCCAAAATAAGATTCCTCCCCCTGCTTTTTTTTTATAAATATTATAGATTTCAGGCTTTTCAAAAGGATATATTATTTTTTCTTTTATTTTTTGCTTTGCTTCCATCAGTCCACAAATGTCATCAAAACCTATTTTTAGATTTATGTATGGCTTTATCTCTTTTGTTGAATCCGGCAAATTAGCTTTGTGCTGTCTTTTTTTTAATGCCTGTGCTTTTGCAAATAAATAATGAGCCATCTGCTCATGTAATAAATTGCTTTCTTTCTTTGATTTTTCAAGATAGCATGCAGATGCAAGTAAATATAATTTACGCGCTTTTTGTTTGTTTGTTGACTCGCATTTCATGGCTACTTTTACATAACCTTTTGCTTCTGCAATAGAATTAAGCATAATATCTTTTAGCGCACAGATATGTTTATTGTTCGCTTTCTTCTTTTAGTTCTCTTTTAATTTTTTGATCTAAATCTTCATGGGCATCTGTTTCTGCGCTTAATTCACCCATTAATTCTTTTTTTAAATTCTCACTTTCTTCTAATTCCTCTAATGTCCCAGAGCCCAAAGCAGCATCCATTGTTAAAGCAAGATTTTCCGCCATCGCTTCTGTTTTTTGAGAAGCTTTTTGTATATTAGAAACTGCTTTGTTTATCCTTTGAGGATCAATACCTAATTCAGATTGTATTTGCGCAAATTCTTCTGTAACACTTACAAGCTCTTTCATTCCTTTTTGCATTTCTATTGCATCATTCATTGCCATTGCAGTATCTGTTAATCCTTCAATGTATTTTAATTGTTTTTGACCCATTGCATATCTCTGGCTTATTCGTTTAAACTTTCTCTCATCACCACCTTTCAATGCAGTTTTTGCTTCTCCTTTATTTTTTTCTACAATAGATTTTAGATTATTTTCTCTTTTTTGTAATTTTGCAGTAGTTATTCTCAAATTAACTTCCATTTCTTCAGGACTTATTTTTTTCTTAAATAATTTAAACATATTATCACTCTAATTATATAATAGAAAAAATTATATAAAGATAATATTATCAAAATATAAAATGCGCAATTGAACAATATATGAAACAATTTTGCAATTGATTTTCGATATTTATTGTGTGCCGGATTTTTTTAATTGAATTTAATAAATCTGCATCTGTTTTTCAATACACAGTCCTTGCACAATGGTTTTTTCCGGCAATGTTCTTTTGCGTGCTCTACAATTAAGCCATGATATTGCCTAAACAAATCAACATTTTTTTCCAAATGATTCTGGAAATAATTTTTTAAAATATCATAATCTTGTTCTTTGTTTTGGTCATTGCAATCAAGCATATCTAGTCTTTTTACAATTCTTTTTGTATAAGCATCTATCACAAAAACAGGTCTTTTGAGTGCATAAAGTAAAATAGAATCTGCGCTTTCTTTTCCAATGCCTTTTACTTGGAGCAATAGTTTTCTTGCTTTTTCCAAATCCATTTGCTTTATTGCATCTATTTTATTTTTTTCAAAAAAAAAGCATATATTTTTCAGGTAAACCGCTTTCTGCCTAAAAAAACCAGATGGTTTTATGAGTTCCTGAATTTCATTTATCGGACTATTTTTTATTGCTTCAATATTTATCATATTGCGTTTATTCAAGTTATTTAAACTTTTTACAACATTATTCCAATTTGTATTTTGAGTCAAAATCACCCCGACAATTATTTCAAAATCTATGTTTTTCTTATCTTTAACGGTTGTAGGCCACCATGATTCTACTTTATCAGAATATTTTTCAAAAAGAATTTTGAATATTGTTTTTGGAGAATTGCTGTTATAAATCATAAAAAACACCAGTGAATCTTTTTTTTCAAAGACCGAGCATTCCGCCAAATACTTTAAACAAGAAACCTTTTGCGAGGAAAAAAATAAGTACTGCTGTTATTGCAAAAGCAGGAGAATATTTGAGAGCTGCACTAACATTTCCTTTTTGTATATAAGATATCAATATGCCTCCGCATATCGTTGTCAATAAGATAGCATATATTGAAAAATTATGAAGCGCTGCAAGATCAACATCAGGCGAAGATACAGTTATTGAAGAAGATAAAGAACCTTGAACTGCCTGAATATCATCTGACTGACTGCTCCCTGAAGCCGCCCACATTGAGGTTAAACTATGTGTTAAAAAATTAGACACTGCAAATAAAAAAGGAGCACCCAGTACTGCTGCCATAAATATAAATATAGTGTACATCATAACAGAAGCCTGAATTTCTTTTTGAAGTATTTCTGTATTTTGAATATCTGTTGCTGTTTCTTCAAGCAATTTCGCAACAGCTCCTCCTGATCGAAGTCCCTCTGCAAGTAATTTTACTGTATTTGAAAGCAATTTTGATTTTATCTTTTTAGAAAGTTTTGTAAATGCCTTTTCTACAGGAATCCCTCCGTAAATATCTAAAGCAACTTTTTTAAATTCTATTCCTATTGCTCCAAATTCGGGTCTTGCAGAAAAAAGCATTGCCCTATCTATTGTAAGTCCTGATTTTATATTTGACGAAGTAAGAAATAAAATATCCGGGAGCATTTTTTCTATTGCCTTACCTCTCTTTTCCGCCATCATAGCATATCTTGTATGTGGAATCAGAACACCAATACACATTATTACAGTAAGTATTCCCCACATTACTATACTACTGAATAATTTTGTCCAAGTCATATATATCAAAATAAGTACGGAAAATATATAGAATACAATATAGATATTTATAACATTTCTAGGAGAAAAATTATCAATTCCTGCATATCTTGCTTCTTTTTCTATTATTTCTTTAAATGAACTCGGGAATGAATTGTACAATAATTCTCTTTTTTCCATATTATTATTAAATTTGGAGTGCAGGTCTCCTTGATTTTATCATATTCAAAAACAATGCCTGAAATACCAGCAATATAAGCAAGATTGAATAGAGTATTGAAGCTCCAATCCTTCCACCCACAAATGTACTGAGAATAGTAAGGAATGTTACGCCTAATGAAGGAACAATGACAGCAAAAAGCATATACATCAAAGTCAATGGATTTAATTCCTGTCCATATTTTTTGATTGACAGCAATTGTTCTTTCAGCATGTTATTTACTATATTTTCAAGAGCAACTTCTAGTGTAGTTCCTGTTTTTAATGCATTTAGTATCTGCCAAAAACTTCTCCTATATGAAACAGAGGGGCTTTGAAGAATACTGTCTTCTATTGCTTCAACTTCTGATTTGCCTCCGTTGATTTTGCATACTACTTCTTTAAATTCTTCTGATGCAGCGCCATATCCTTCTGAGATATTTACCAATCCTTCATATATAGGAATTCCTGATTTTATTTCTATCAATAAATGTCTCATTGCATAAGGCAATTCTCCATCTATTCTTCGTTCCATTTTTTTTGCCATTATTTTTGGCTTTAAAAGAACGGTGTATAGCATCATAAAGAAAAAAAGAGGAATACTCCAAAAAGCAATTTTTAAAATAAGAACTTCTTCGAGTATAAGCCACATGCACAAAAGTGTGATAAATATCATTATGGTTGTTTTAACAGCAGAATATATAGAAAATGCAATGTATTCTTCAAGTGTATATTTTTTTTTTGCCTGAATTAAATCAACTTTTATTCCCTGTAAATACGGTGCTAATTTTTTTGCGTATTTGTAAAAAATACGGGACTTTTTCATCAATTTTCCTTCAAGAGAGTCTTGCACATTAATCACTTTTTAATCAATTCTTCATATATTTTATCGCCTAAAATATCTCTTGGAGACTGATTTGCCACTGCTGTTGAAATTACTTTCTTTTCATCGCGATAATATTCGGCAAGTATTTTCCCAACAGAATCAACTGTTTTTATCTTATGTTTCATCATCCAATCCAATATTATGACCTTGTTGCCTAAGTCTGTTTCTATTTCTTTTTTCGTCATTCCTGAGTACATAGAGATTTCATCATAAACCCTATATACTTCATTTATTTTTTCAATTTTATCTATTTGTGGATTCCATCGATAAATAATATTTAATCGGCATTTGTCTTCTGAAGTTATTAATTCTGCAACTTCAGTAGTTCTTCGGATTCCTTTTCTCCTGTGCCTGTATTGAACAATAATCAAATGCAAAGCACTCATCATTGACTCAGCCAGATTTATAGGTGGATTAGTCAATCTTTGATACACCTGTTCTGCACGATCTCCGTGAAAAGTAGCATAAGCACTATGCCCTGTTCTTATTGCTTCAAACATAACTTCTGCTTCTTTTGCTCTTCTGATTTCTCCGATAATCAGCCTATCTGGTCTCATACGAAGTGCATTTACCATTAAATCCAGCATCGTTATTTCTCCTTTACCTTCAGGATTTGATCCTCTAGAGGATAGAGAGACCCAAGTCAAAAAATTTGGCAGTTGTATTTCTCTTGTATCTTCAATTGAAATGATTCTTTGATTTGGAGGAATAAATGGCAAAATTACGCCAAGCATTGACGTTTTTCCCGAAGCTGTTCCTCCTGCAACCATTATATTTAATTCAAATTGAATTGCAAGCCAGATAAAAGCAGCGCCATCTTTGGAAAATGTTTTTGCTTCTAAAAAATGAATTATAGTCCATGGAGATCGAGAAAATTTTCTGATTGTAATTGTGTTTCCTTTTGTAGAAATTGGAAATATTGTTGCATTTACTCTATCTCCTGAAGTAAGATGGGCATCCATTAGCGGATGAAGATTTGAAATCTGCATTCCTACACGACGACCAATAGAAGAAGCATAATTATAGATAGCTTCTTCATCATTTAAATATATATCTGTCTTTAGCCAATTATGTTTTTTGTGATATATCCATACTGGTTCTCTGTGGCAATTTACAACAATTTCTTCCAGATTTGGATCATTTAATATTAATTCTATATCTCCGAGTCCAAGCATGTCCTGAACAAGACATCCTGCAAGAAATTTTTTTTCCTTTTCAGGCAAATTTGGAAGATAATCAGAAAATGTTTCTATTGCTTTTAGAGTAAATTTTTTCTTCACGCCTTCAAATGCTTTAGGATCAACGAATTCTTTTGTAGTCAGAGGAATGGTCTTGATTAACTGTTCTTTTATTTCGTCCAGTACTATTTGTATTCCCAAAGAAATTTTTCGTTTTTTTAGATGATATATAGGAACATATTCAGTATCTAATTCATCAATAACAACTTCTGCTTCAACATCATCGCAATGAATGTGGTATGTTTCCAATTCTTTTTTCATACATATATACAGTAAGTAAATATTTATAAAAATAGCAGTAAGTTATCTCTATGGCTACAGATGGAAAAGCATCATTCGGTAAAAAAAACAAAAGGACGCACATCATTTGCAGAAGATGCGGAAGAGTTGCAATGCATAAGACAAGGAAAATATGTGCTTCGTGCGGGTTTGGAGATACAGCAAGATTAAGAAAATACAGTTGGCAGACTAAACACAATATAGTTTCGAAAAAACGAAAATAAATTAAATTGCGAATATGGTCTAGTGGTATGATTTTGGCCTTCCAAGCCAACGGCTCGGGTTCAATTCCCGATATTCGCATTAAAGGCGAGTGAGCAAAGGAATTTCCTCGAGGAAATTCCACCGCGAACCGACCTTTAACCTTGAAAAGCGCGGTATAACTTGTTAGACCAGCGATTTTTATGGTTTTTTTTCGTTGTATTTTTTGTAAGGAAACGAAAAAAAGTCGTATTGAGCGAACAAAGGAATTCACAAAGAGGGAATTCCACCACAGACCATCATACTATTAAAAACTCCCCACTAAATTATATCATGAATTTTAAATTTGTCCATATTGCAGATTGTCATTTAGATACATACAACAGAAGCCAGATTCTCAAAAATGAATTAAACAAATCTTTCTCAAATGCAATCAAAAGCGCATTAGAAAATAAAGTTGATTTTGTGCTTATTTGCGGAGATTTGTTCAATAATGCTTCGCCGAACATAAACACTCTTGTTTTTGCCATCGAAGAATTAAAAAAACTAAAAGAAAAAGACATCCCTGTTTATATTATTGCAGGTTCTCACGATTACACTCCGAGCGGAAAGACTATACTCAATGTTTTGGATGCAGCAGAAATCACCATAAATGCATATCGTCCTGTTGATGAAGGAGATATTAGTTTAAGACCAATACAGCACAAGGATACAAATATTTATATTTGTGGTGTAATTGGTAGAATAAGAGGACTAGACAGACAACTCTATGAACAAATAAAAATAAAACCAAAGAAAGATTCTTTTAATATATTTATGTTCCATAACGGGATTGAAGAATTTAAGCCAAAAATAATGAAAAATACAGAATTTCTGCCTCTGTCGTGTCTTCCAAAAGGCTTTGATTATTATGCTGGGGGACACATACATATTTTTTTTGAAACCAGAATCAATGAAAACCAAGCACCTTTGATTTTTCCCGGTAGCCTGTATCCAACCAATATCGGCGACTTTAGCCAGAAAGACAAAAACCATTGCGTTCTTGTGGATGTGAAAGACAGCAATATAGAGGTAAAAAAAATCAGGGCTTATGAGCATGATTTTGTTGTTCTGGACATCTGCATGGAGAATGCCACAGTAAATGAAATTGAGTCAAAAATCAAAAAGACAGCAGATAAAATGGATTTTGAAAATAAAGTAGTTATATTGAAAATAAAGGCGCAGATTGAAGATGGAAAAGCAGGAGATATAGATATCGGAAAAATAGAAGAAGACTTATTAAAAAAAGGTGCATTGGGCGTGGAAAAAAATTTATCCGGTTTGATATCCAAAACAATATTTAAAACAAGATTTGAAGCAAATATAAGCAGTAAAGAAATAGAAGAAAAAATAGCAGAGGAAAATACAGGCATCATTAAGATAGATGGCATTGCCAAAGAAGAAGAAAAGAAAATGATTCTTGAAATGATAAATCTACTTAAGATTCAAAAAAAATCAGGACAGACCAATGCAGATTACGAAGAGGAATTTGTTGCATCCAGCAGAAAGCTTTTTGGTATTTGATTTTTATTTATTTTAAATAAATGCGATTTGCATTTACAGTCAGAGCAGCCAAAGTTTTTGATTGAAATTTGAGTTTTTGCAAAATATTCTGCTGTTTTGCACTCTTCTTTTTTTGGTGCTATTTTGTAAAATACATTTTCTACTTTTGCGTATTTGCTTGTCGTCAGATAGTCTATGTGCCATCTTAATTTTTTGTCTTTTTTGAAATGCCTTTGGACTCTTTTTTCCAAATTGTTCTGTGCTGAACCATCATAATCGTAAATGCTTTTTTCAAAATAGATTTCTCCCAAGGCTCCGACTTTTATGTTTGTGCTTTTGGATAAAACAATAGTCAATATATAAATTCCTTTCATATTTTATTTTCAATATTTTTTAAAAAAATAGCTATGATGTAAATTGATGATATTATCAGTACAATTATTGGTCCGGCGGCAAAATTAAGATAATAAGATAAAAATAATCCAGTGACTGTCGCAAAGAAAGTAATTAATGTGGAGGCAAGCATAATGCTTTTTAGTGTTTTATAATACAACTGAGCTATTGCAGCAGGCATTGTTAATATTGCAATCATTAATAATATTCCAACTACTCTGATTGTGGCCATCACAGTTAATGCAATCAATCCAAATAAAACAATATATGCCAAAGTAACCGGCAAATTTCTTGTTTCAGAATATTCTTCATCAAAGCTAATCGAGAGAAACGAATTGAACATAACAAAAACAGTAATTAATATAATTATATTTAAGAATAATATCATCCATAAGTCGCTTGTAGAAACAAGCAAAATATTTCCAAAGAGATATGTAAATAAATCTGTTGCATAGCCGGGCGTTAAGAAAATAAAAACTAATCCAATTGCCATTCCTGTTGCCCATAAAAAACTAAGCAATGTATCGAGATGATTTCTTGCATTTTTTCTAAAAATTGCAACGCAAAATGCAGCCATCAAGCTAAAGACTATTCCGCCAATCAGTGGATTTGCATTAAGAAAATAACTTATGCCCAGTCCCCCAAATGCAGCATGAGCTATGCTTCCGGCTATCAAAGACATTCTTTTTACTACAATATATGTTCCGATTATTCCTGCTGCAATTGATGCAAGTACTGCAATCAATAAAGCATTCTGGAAAAATTGATATTGAAGTACTTCAAGCATGGCACATCTCCTTCATTTTTTTAGTATCAATATTATGATATCTTATTGTATGCTGACTGCATTTATTGACGCATACTACTTCTTTTGCATATTTTGAAACCATTTCAAAATCATGATCAACTATTACAATGGCTATTTTTTTATTCAATTCCGTCAGAATTTTGTAAAATTCTTTCTGGATGTGAAAGTCGAGATTTGATAGAGGTTCATCCAAAAGAAGAATTTTCGGGTCATTTGCCAAAGCTCTTGAAACAAATACTCTCTGCTTTTCTCCGCCGGATAATTCATTTAATGTCTTGTCTTTCAGATGCCATATCCCTAAATCTTTAAGGGCTTTTTTTGCAGCTTCTTTATCTTCTT
>DAOVUW010000039.1 GCA_030632385.1 Candidatus Nanohalarchaeota archaeon | reverse complement strand
TTTCTTATTGAACTTGAGTTTGACACTTCCTAAAATTCAAATTTGATTTTTCCTCTTATTTTGTTTTTTAATCTGCTGTAAAACTGCCTGTCCACTCTGGTTTTTCCGGAGGATTTGATTCTAACAAATCTCTCCATTTTTCATCAGTAAGCCTGTCGCTCATCGGGTGCTTGAATTCATAATAACTCATAACAGGTCCTGAACCCAGCAATATTCTCCCATCAGGAAGCTTGTATGCAACAACTATTAATTCAACATACCCGACACCTTCTTCCAAAACTTTTTTCGTATTCTGGTCTGTGTGGACATCCGCGATAATTGTTGTCTTTTTTGCTTTGTCATCTACATCTATAATAACGTAGTTGAGTTCATCGCCGAAATTTTTGATAAATTCATAATCTTCTTTTTCAAGTTCCTCGTTTTGGAGTTCTTTTTTTGAAATTTCGACCAGTTTCCCTAGTATTTTTTCGAGGTTTTCCAATCTATATTTTGCCGAGCTGTCAAGAACATCCATTTCATCCAGACCTTTGTTTGTCATTATTGTCAAAGCCAAAAGCCTATTGTAAAATTCAGGAACAGGCTCCACATAGCCGACAACTGGCTTTTCCGGCGGAGGCATACTGCTCTTTAATGTCATGGTGTAACTTTGTTTGGCATATAAAATTGTATCATGCCGCAGTTCGCTCCATGATGCCAAAGCGCTTGTCAGTTCTTTATCCTGCCATGCTTCTGTTTGCATGAATGTCGGATAGCCATCGCCAAATTCTTTTAGAAGCGGCTTTAGTGCATAAAGCCATGACCAGTAAAGATTTTTATTCCAGTCAGCTTTTGTAAAATTATCAAATTCTTTTTTCAGATTGTTTAACTGTGTTTCATAAGATATTATATTTCTTTCTTTATCTTTGCCTTCATATTGCGTATCTCCTAGTTGAACTAAAATTTCTTCTGCCCTTTTTGATCCCAATATAGACATTGCATCCAATCCTCTTGGGAAAACTCTTGCAGGTCCACCATTTGTATACTCGCATGTGAAAACCTTATTACATTCCTCTCCGGCATAAATTCCAACATAAGGTGAAACCAGATTTGAAAACATATAAGAATCCGGAATAAATCTTTGCCCCATTAATCTAAATCCTTTTGTGTGCTCTAAAACTTCATCTGCCTGCTCCGGACTAAAAGGCGGCCAAAGCGCGGCTTCTCCTGTGCCTCCGTATATTTCCGGACTTCTGTATTCTGCCAGTTTTGCTTTCAATTTGTCAAGATTTTCTTCTGTCAAATCATTTGGATTAAATTCATCTCCAAACACAAAATTCATCGCTTCCAAATATTCATAAGGACCAAGATCATCGGAAAGCCCGACATAAAACGCTGTTACGGAATAAATCCTGTTCCATTTATTTTTTAATTCTTCGCTCTTGGCAAATTCAGAAGCAATTAAACTTGCCTGTATTGTTTGAATTCTTGCGTCGTATAATGAAATAAGCGCTTCGCATGGAGGGAAATCACTGCAATCCTGCCCAGCTTCAACTTGGTCTGTTCCTTTGAGAAGCATCGAAGTTCTGCCATACCACATCATTGCCTTGAAATAATTTTTGAGTTTCTCGCTCCTTGTGTAATGCCCTCTTGGAACATATTGAGAATAATCTTCTTTGTAAATAAAAAGCGGAGAATTTGAGAATCCTTCGTGCTTTTCTATCAATTCTAATTCTTTCTGGACTTCTTCTTTTACAAAATCAGGTGTTTCAAAAGTGTATTTGTTTAATTCTTCCTGTGTGAAATAAGCATCGTTTCTTTCGCATTCCCATTCTGTGCCTTCGCATAATTGTTCAGAAGTTGGCTTGAGCAATTCCATTCCGACAGATAAATAAACTATATTTCTTTTATATGCCTCTAATCTATCTCTGTATGGTTTAATACTTTCTTCTGTATATTTTTTTACACTCATCAAATCAAACAATATTTGACGGTCTTTTTCTGAATTTTCTAACAACTCTTTACTAATTTCCCAGATAGCATCATAAAACTCCCTTTCCTCAATCTGTCTTAAAGTCTCATCAAACTGAATGTGATAAAGATGTAAAAGAGAATCTGATGTTATAAATACAGGAATTTCTTTGTCTTTTAATGTATTGTATGGTTCGGTTATGTCTTCTTCTCTTTGATTAAATGGATTTTTTACAACTACAAATCCGTTTTTTTTCAAAAGTTCCAAATCTTGGGAATCCAGAGAAAGTTTGCCTGAAAAATCCGCATAGTTTGATATTTCTGATGTCTTAACAGGAAGAGAATATTGAGCTGTTTTTAATTCTATATTTAGTTCATTTAGAGAATAATATTTTACGAAATCTAATTTCTCGTCCTGAATGTTGGATAAATCAACTGCCTGAATTTTCAGGGTTCCTGTATCTATTTTTCCTAAATCATCAACAGGCACAGTATCATCCGGGACGATGGTTTCTTTTGCACATCCACTTAAAAAAAGAAGCGCAACAATCAGAAATATTGAGAGAAGTTTAATGCTTAGTTTCATAGGATTATATTATTCTCAATTATTTAAATCTTATTACACCACATAAGGCACAAACATATATCTTGTTTTTTTGCAATAGTCTCGATAATCGGGATCCTGTGATAAGTGCCTTTCTTCTGTAATAGCCCTTAAATAATATACAAAAGACCAAATGAACATTGTGATAAAAACAGGCACGCTCATGATTGGTATTATGGTAATCCACCATGCGAGATTTTTCGAAATATAAGCAGGATGCCTTATATATTTATATGCACCTGTCGTTACAATGCCCCTATTTGTAAGATTAGAACATTTCGTTCCCAAAGATATTGTTGCCCACAAATATATCATCAATAAAAAAATAACAGACATTCTTGCAATAAAAGTTATATTTATCGTTGAAAACATAACATAATCATTAGCAACCCATCCAACATACTTTGTGAAGTGGGTGTTGAATGGAGGATAACAAACCAATGCAACAGCCCATCCCAGCAAAGTTGGTTCTACAGAACGCACTTTATTTTTAAGGAAACCTGCTTCAAATAAATAGCCAAATGAGAAAAATAATACATCTACAAAAAATATAAAAGACAATGCAAAAGTATAGCCTGCCAAGGATAATGCTTCAATGCTATTTAGCGGAACAAGATCCCTGTAATTTGCAAAAAATCCATGATAATTTCCTACCAGAAAATTCAGCATAAGAGGAACATAAAACAATTTTACAAGCACAAACAATATTGCTGTTTTTTCTTTTGGAAGTATTTTGGGAAATTTTTGCTTTTCAGCGAGCATAAAATTACACGCATATTTTGTTGTGCCAAAAACAATTTTCTTTATTGTTTTGAATATCAATGCAGGTTTGTGATCCTTGATGTCTTTTTTGCTATTTAAAAAAAACGCAAACGGCGCAATCATTAGATATGAGAAATATAAAAAAATAAGAATTTCCTTTGTTTTATCCTTTAATAAAGAATCATAATAAGAATTATTGAGATAAAAAAACAAACCCATTCCATAAAGCAATGAACCATAAAAATAATGCTCAATTGTTGAATAAATATTTTTCCGGAAAAACATAATTTTATTACAAAGATATATTTATAATAATATTAATTTGATTTTTAGTAATTAGAAATGCTGGAATTGTTGTTAAATTCTTGAATTTAATCCATTACTGCAACAATGAAAATAATTCGGTCATTAAAAATAGTAAAATTTAAATATGTGTAACTATAAATATACAGTAACTATAAATATATAGCAACTACATGTAAAGAGGTATAAAAATGAATATTGAAAAAACAGTCTTTAAACTATCATTTTGTCTGGTCTTGGTAATATGCTATACATTTGGTCTGGGGGGTAATTGGACTTGGATTAATGGATGGATATTTATAGCACTCTTTATGGGGCTGCTTTTTGCAGCAGTACTTCCACCAATGAAAAATTTAAGACTGCTGAAAAGAATATTCCATCTCTCTTACCAAAAAGAGCGTGACTTTCATGATAAAATTACTCTGCTGTTTTTTAGAATATTTCTTTTAATCTGGTTTATAATTATGCCTCTTGATGCTTCACGATATAATTGGAGTTCAGAATTTCCATTGTGGTTGTCTACTATTGGAGTAATAGGATTTTTAATTGCCAATGTACTAATTTACCATATATTCAAACAAAAACTTTTTTTGGTAACTGTGGTAAAAGATAAAATAGTCACTACCACAGGATTGTATAAAATCGTAAGGCATCCAATGTATATGGCCATTATATTGGTGACTCTTTCGGGCGCAATAGTATTGAATTCAACATATGGCATTTATATCTCTGCAATAATTGCTTATATCTTATATGTTCGCATAATATTTGAAGAAAAGATATATATGGAAGAATTGATTGATTATAGAGAATACAAGCATAAAGTAAAGCACATATTGATTCCATATGTTTTTTAATCAATATTGTTGTGTGTTTTTGAAATGAATTTAAGATTCAAAATGTGGTAAAAAGAAGAGAGAATAATAAATTCTTCATTTTAGAAAATATCTGATTGAAAGAAGAGATTATAAGTACATAAGTATTGTTTTTAATTTTATATAAAATATTTTGTTAAGAGTCCTGTTATGATAATTGCAACAAATGCACCAAAAAGTATGCCAGGGAGACCAAATAATACTTTTCCTAAATATACCATGACAACAGGTACAATTAGGTAGGAACATAAAATTAAAAATCTCACTGTTTTTGTTGATCCTTTCGTTGACAATCCTTTGTAAATGTTTAGTTTTCCATTTTCTCTCTTAATAAAGTAATCTTTTCCTTTATCTATCAATTCCCATCCAATACTATATTTGTAAATACTGGCATTTTTAGAGATATTATTGATTTTAAAAATATTTCTTAATTCATCCGAAATTATACCTGTATCAAAATCTTTTTCAAATTTTACAGGTACACTAAATAAACTTTTTTTTATGGTTTTCATAATATGTTTCTTTTATTTATACCCATAATTTTCGATCACCAATTCCAGAACAATCCCAATCAATCCTTGCACACTAAATGCTTCTCAAATATATCCTGCTTTTTCCATTTGGGATTTTCAAGCGTACGCATCTGTATTGTATGAGCAAGTTTTTCTGCTTTTTTCTTTGCTTCTTCGACAGTTTCCCCAATCGCAAGCGCAACGCCCATTCTCCGATTGATATGTGCCTCTGGTTTTCCGAAAAATCTCACAGATGTTCCAAATGTTTGCAGAGCTTCAGAGACATTCTTAAATTCAATATTCTGTCCTGCCATCGGAGCTAAAATGACGTGAGATGCACCTTTTGCAATCGGTTCTATAATTCTGTAACCATTCCATTCTTTAGCAGGAACAGGCAATCCGCATGTTGCTCTTACATGCAAACCTCCTTCAGAGAGCCCATTAAGATGCGTTATAAATGTAACCATTCCTGTATCGTGGGGTCTTGGAGAACATTCATTTCCGTAAACTTTGACATCATTGTTCTGGGTGTCAAAAACAACAAATAATTCGCATCCAAATAATCCCAGTCCGCCTAAAGCATCTGTAATCTTTCCTGCGGCTTCATAAATCTTTTTTTCTCCCAATTCAATAAGTTCTTTGGTGATCTTTTTTCCATTTACAATTGCGCCCTCATCTATCCATGGTTGCCAACTAGAATGGTAATCTCCGTCTATCTGGTAATGTCCTACGGGTCTGCAAAAAGTTGTTGCAATATTGTCATCTTGGGATAAATGCCGAACTGTTAATTGAGTTATTTCAATATCAAAAGGAACATGTTCTTCAATTATTACTTTTTCGCCGGAACCTCTTGCATTTTTTTTTGCATCATCTATAGCTATTTTAACATCATCTGGATTTTTTACAAATGAAGAGCCCTGTCCGCTGGAACTCATGATTGCTTTTATCCAGCAGGGGTATCCTACTTTTTGGACGCCGGACAAAATTTCATCCATATTATTTGTATCTGCATAAGCGTATTTTGAAGTTTCAACACCGGCTTCATTGCTGATTAATTCTCTTATTCTTTCTCTCTCCATTGCTGTCCATGTTGCCTTTGCATTGGGAATAACAAGAAATCCTTCTTTTTCAAATTCTTCCAGAACATCCAGATTTATTGCTTCGATTTCGGGAATTATGACATCCGGCTTTTCTTTGTTTACAATTGAACGCAGGGCATCTGCATCTTTCATGTCAATAACATAAGATTTGTGGGCGACCTGATGCCCCGGAGCATTGGCATATCTGTCAACGCCAATTGTCTGGATGCCGAATTTCTGTGCTTCTATTATTATTTCTTTGCCGATTTCTCCGCAACCAAGAAGCATTATTTTTAAGGCATTTGAAGAAAGTGGAGTTCCTATTGAATTTCTCATGATCATCACAATATTACTGGTCGGGAAATATTAAAAAATTAATTTATTTGTTGTGTTGGGGGATGTAAAATTCGTAAATGTTTATGGATGAGTGATTATGAAATGATGGATGACAGGGCGGTTCTTTTTTGATTGCATTTTGCAAATTCGAGTTTGTGTTGTTTATCTATGAATTCCTTTTATGATTACGGCTATCTTGTTACTTTCTTCAAAATATTCAAGAATGCTTTTGAGAAGGTTGTGGTTTATTCGCCTATGATGTTTTCTTTTTCCTGCCAAATTTAATATAATCTAAAATATTAAACCACAAAAACAATAATCCCGACCATGCAAATAAAACCAATATATTTTTTACAATAATATCTCTTAATTTTGGTTTTGCATATACATAAACATCATAATGTAATTTTGCAAGAGGATATATATTTCCTTCTGCCCTTTCAAATACAGAAGATGGAACATGTATTGTAGTATCAACGCTCTGTTTTCCCCAGTTTTCGCTTTCATAAGTAAAATCCTCATCAAACTTATATGTTATACATTTTTCTTCTCCATATGAAATGTTATGTTTTGATTTATTATCGAAATTAATAGAAACAGTAACATTTCCATTACCATAGATTAATTTTGTATCATTATTTACAAAACAGATGTCATATCATTTTAAGTCAAAAGGAACTTCCAAAATATCCCGTAAAGTCGTTTTTAATGAAGGTTTAAATGTTCCATCTACTAATACTTTAACAACTCTTGAATTTTCTGTAATTTTTTCTGCTACTGGAATTTCTTCAAATGGAGAGAATAAAAATAAAAAAGACAAGACAACAGAAGTTACAATAATAAAAAATCTTTTAATCTGCTTTTTATTCATAATTTAAATATCTCTTTGATAATTAATATTCAAAGAATACGGCTTTTTGTAAAGATTTTTATCATTAGTTACTGCCCATATATAATTAGTGATGGTTACTTTATGAGGTGGTACGCCATAACCCGCACCATAGCTGGCGTATGTAATTAGCGTCTTACTTTCTCCTGGTTTTATCGTACCACTATTTTGAATAGTCATTTCACAAATTTGATATTCATATGGACTACTACATTCATTAGCTTCCAACGGCGACATAAAACTAACAGCAACATTTCCTTTATTAGTGATTGTAACAGAAGGCATATTTGCAATACTATTGGTATTTCCTCCATATTCAGCAGTGATTTCAATAAGATTTGGTTTTATATCTATATCAATATTTGGTGATGGAAGGAATTTATCTATACATATTGCTTCATCTGAATTTTTTAGTTCATTATACTTATTTTTCTGATACGATTCAGAAACGATACACACTTTTATCTTTTTAGGTAAGGAATGTGATTTATATTCTTGTATGAATAAATCAATAGGTTTTCTTTTGAATATAAAAACATTATTTTTGTTTTTACCATAGTTTATTATTTTTCTGGAATAAATTTCATTATTTTTTTCATCAAATACTATCATATGAACATCTTTTTTTTCTGATATTATTTCAAGTTCCGCATATAAATCAATTAATATCTCAT
>DAOVUW010000014.1 GCA_030632385.1 Candidatus Nanohalarchaeota archaeon | reverse complement strand
GTAATTGAGGCAATAAGAAAAGTTTCTTTGATGGTGAAAAAAAATCTGAAATGCGATGGATTAAATATAGTCCAAAATAACGGGAAAATTGCAGGACAGTTGATACCGCATGTGCATTTTCATATAATCCCTCGATTTGAAGAAGAACCTAAAATTAATAAAAAGGATTTCAAAAGCGTTTTGAGGATGGTAAAGGGAGAATAATTTTCTTTGTCTTTAGAAAATACTGATACATAAAGCATTGTAAATTTTTATACTTTTAGTATTTGTATTCTTATATGGAAAAAGTTATTTATATGTTTAAATTAGCATTTGCTTTTGTTATTAAATTAGCAATTGTAGGAGCCATATATGTATTTGCCTTACAACCATATTTACTTCCTTTAATTTCAAATGAAATGATAACACTTGCTGTAAATATAGTATATGGAATTATTGGTCTCATATTCGCTTGGGGCGGTCTTAAAGGGGTATTAAAAGTATTAACACTAGGAAAATATTAAATTTGTTTTAAAAACTTTTTTGAGAGAAAGGTATTTATAAATATCAATTATTATTTCTCTATATGATGCGAGTAAAGGGAATGAGAGATTTCGATGCCGATATGATGAAGAGAAAAGACATGATTATCAGCAAGGCAGAAGAGACTTTCAGCAGTTTTAATTTTAAAAAAATAGACACCCCTGTTTTAGAGTATTTTGACACATTGACAAAAGAAGGTTCAGGCGGGGAAGAAATAGAAAAACAGACATATAATTTTTATGATTTTTCCAAAAGAAGAGTCGGCTTAAGATATGATTTAACTGTGCCTCTTGCAAGATATTTGTCGCAGAATACAAATTTTTCAATACCTCAAAAACTCCAGAGAACCGGAAAAGTGTGGAGATACGAAGATACAAAAAAAGGAAGATATAGGGAATTTTCCCAGTGCGATATAGATATTATTGGTTCAACAGATACATCTGCCGATGCCCAGATCTTGTTTTGCGCTTATTATGCATTAAAAAATATCGGATTGACAGAGTTTACATTTTCCATAAACAACAGAAAACTAACAGACGGTATTCTAAATCATCTAAAAATTGATGAATCCATAAAAATAGGTGTTATGCGGACAATCGATAAAATCGACAAATTAAGCAGAGAAAAATTACACAAAGAATTTGAAAAATACAATATCCAAAAGACGCAGGCAGACAAAATATTATCCTCTTTTGAAATAAAAGGACCAATAAAAGACGCAATAAAAATCATAAAAAATAAAGTCTCTTTTGAAAAAAATAATATTGCAGAAGAAGGAATAAAAGAACTTGAAGAACTTTCAGAATATTTAGAAGCTTATGGAATAAGCAACACCTGTGAATGTAATTTATGTATTGTGAGAGGACTTGATTATTACACAGGTTGCGTTTTTGAAACAACAATTAATAGAGAAAAGAAATTAGGCAGTATATGTTCTGGTGGTAGATATGATAAAATGCTTGGTCATTTCATGAATAAAGAGGTTCCATGCACCGGCATTTCAATTGGTGTTGACCGCCTGCTGGATTATTTCATTTCAAAAAGAAAAGAAGACGAAACGCAAAAAATGAATAAAAACGCAATATTTATCGCAAATGCCGATGCAGAATATAAAGGCAAATCAAAGCAACTGGCAGCAAAATTGAGGAAAATATTGAAATCAAAAAACACAATTATTGAAACTGAAATTACAGAAAGAAAACTGGCAAATCAGATAAAATATGCAGACCGGGAAAAAATAAGATATTTGATAATTGTCGGAAAGGATATTGATGAAGCAAAAAAAGTCACACTCAAAGATTTGGAAAAACATACAGAAATGCAAATAAATGCTAATCTAAAAGATATTGAAAAACTAATCAAATAAGAATTCTATTGATTTTTTTCATATCTTCTTTTGCTTGGTCTTTATTTTTGTTTTCTACAAATATGCGGATAACAGGACTTGTTCCTGATGCTCTTACAAGACATACAGAATCATTGCATTTGAATTTGATGCCGCACAATTCAGACAATACTTCGAAAGTTTCTTTTATTTTTTCTTTGTTTGCCTTTATTGCTTTTTCTTTTTCTTCATGATTTTTATATTCTCTCTTCTTTGTTTGAGTGTGGTATTTTGGCAGTTTCTTTGTCAAATAGGGTATTTTTTTTGCAATGGAGCACAACTTGAGTCCTGCAAAAGTCCCTGAATTATACCAGCAGAATTTTGGAAATGCGAAATGCCCATTTGGTTCTCCCAGAAAATCAGCATCAATTTCAATAGCTTTTTTGGAGACAAAAATATCTCCTATTTTTGTGTAAAAAATTTGTGCATCTTTTGTATGTTCTTCAAGCATTGAAGATGTATCTAAAGAAGCCACTATTTTTTTAGGGTTCATTATGCCCGACAGCAGACAAAAAAGTTCATTGCCATCTATCCATTCACCATTTGAATCAAATACGAAAATTCTGTCACCATCGGGATCAATTCCAATTCCAATATCTGCATTTTTCTCTTTTATTAATTCAGCAATATATTGCCTGTTTTCTTTTTGCGGTTCTGGTTCAAAACTCGTATCATTTGATATAACTCTGCAATTTACCTTTATTACATCACATTTGTATTTTTCAAGTACGTTTACCAAATGCCTTGATGCAAAAGTATTGCATAGATCTGCAACAACCTTGACTCCTTTTAACTTATCAACATCAATATATTCTTCAAGCGCACGGCATATTTTTTCTTCATATTCTTTGTCGAACTCTAAACTCTTATCAGCGCATTTTCCTTTTCCTTTGCAAAACTTTTTCGACAAAAATATTTCTTTTATTTTAGCCATGTCTTCGTTTGAAAAGCCGTTTCCCTTATTGTACATGAACTTAAATCCATTACTATTGAAAGAATGGTGCGATGCTGTAATCATAACTGAAAATGCACAGCCATAATGCTTTCCTGCAAGAGCTGTCTTTTCTGTTGTTGCTTTTCCAATATCTACAACCTCTATTCCTGTCAAAAGCAATCCCTTGATCAGGTTATCCTTTAAAACCTTAGAACTCAGACGAGTATCCATCCCAACAGCAATCTTTTTGTTTTTAAATTTTTTTCTGCAATAGGTTCCTGTTGCTTTCCCTAATGTTAGAGTAAATCCTTCATTTATTTCTTTGGGATAGGCTCCCCTTATATCATATTTATTAAAAACATCAATAACATACTTCATGAATGTTATTATTAGAAATATTTATATACTTGAATCGATGCAAAAAATAAACCGCATAAGAACGCAAAGAAAACAGATTAAATCCGGGATTTTATTCTTTATGACGTAATCTATCTTTTGCATCGATTAACAGAAGATAAGAGATGATATGTTTGTTGGTCGTCAGTATTTCATCAAAAACACCAATTCATTCCAACTTAATTAATAATCCCTGCTTTGGAAGTTGGTTTAAAAAAATATTTGCACACCATCATCTCAGTATGTCTACATAAAGTCCCTTTTAAGTTTTTTACGAATTCCATACTTGATTAATTGATGTACTAATCTATATATTGTATTTCATACTTATATATATTTATATACTTTATATTATATATTAAATAATATAGTTATTCTGTTTTAATTGGTTCAGGCAGATAGATAATTTCGGTTTGTCTTTTAACCCCACCATTCGGCGGTGTTCCATATGTTGAAATAGAAAGAAAAGATTTGGAAAATAAAAATTATCTGGAAAAATACGAAAATCTTAAAAAACTAGAAAAGAAAAAATAACAATTATCTTTTACGAAACCCATATAAAAAAAGAAATAAAAAATATTATATCTAATAATAATAATATGTCGAAAGAAAAAACATCAGAATATTACCGCAAAATCGGACTTAAATGCGGTCTTGAAATACACAAACGCCTTAATACAAAAAAATTATTCTGCGATTGCTCAACCAATATGTGTGGTCAAAGAACAGGCTCAATAAAAAGAGTTTTGAATATGTCTGTTGGAGAACTTGGAGAAACTGATGAAGTAGCTAAAAAAGAAGTGGAAAAACAAAAAATATTTGAATATGTGTGCTTTGAAAAAGAGACCTGCCTTGTTGATATTGATGAAGAACCACCCCATACAATAAATAAAGATGCATTGGATATTGTTCTTGATCTGTGCCTGAAATTTGATTGCCATATTCCTGACTATATTCATATTATGAGAAAAACGGTTCTTGATGGTTCAAATACAAGTGGCTTCCAGAGAACTGCTCTTGTCGGAATCAATGGAAAAATAAATCCATTTAAAGACAAGACAAAAAAAATCACAATTGATTCTGTCTGTATTGAAGAAGAAAGTGCCCAGATTGAAAAAGAGAGTGCAGGAAAAAGAACATATTTGCTCAATCGTCTTGGAATACCATTGACTGAAATAACAACAGATGCTTTTTTTTCAACGCCTGAAGAATTAAAGGAAATTGCGCTTCATATCGGAATGATTTTAAATTCCACAGAACGAGTTAAAAGAGGAATCGGAACAATAAGACAGGATGTAAACATATCTATTGCCGGCGGAAACAGGGTAGAATTAAAAGGAGTCCAGGATGTGCGCAAAATGGACAAGGTCGTAGATTTAGAAATACAAAGACAACAATCCTTGATCAAAATCAGGGGAAAATTAAAAAATAGTAAAATATTTTTTGGAGATATTTTTGATGCCAAAAACTTTTTTTCTGCCTCAGATTCGAAGATTTTTAAGGGAAAAGAATCTTATGGAATTTTTATAAAAAAATTCAGCAATCAATTCAGCCAAAACTTAAATGAAGTAAAGACCCTTGGAAATGAAGTCGCAAAAATAGCATGCGTTGGGACTAATGCTCTTGGAATAATTCACACAGATGAAAATCTGGACAAATACAAACTCAGGAATGAATTTGAAGCAATAAGAAAACACTTCGGTCTGGACGAAAATGATCTGGTTGCCTGTGTTGTAACAGACAAAGCAAATGCCGCAAAAGTATTTGCACAACTAAAGGCAAGAATCTTGATGCTTCAAAAAGAAATTCCAAAAGAGACAAGAGCAGTGCTTCAAAACTGCGATTCTGTTTATATGCGTCCAATAGCCGGAGCAAAAAGAATGTATCCTGAAACAGATGTTCCCAAAATGCCAATTTCAAAACAATACCTCAAAGAACGCAAAAAAAATCTTTTTAAGACTCATGACCAAAAAAAAGAGTTTTATATCCAGAAATTAAAATTAACAGAAGAGTTGGCAAATCAGATAATAAACCTAAAAATGAACATGATTTTTGACGAAGTTCAAAAAAATTCTTCTTTAAAAAATATCGCAACTGAAACGGCAAAATCAATACTTTCTTATGCAGGAATTATTGAAAAGATGAAAAATGACCTCGGGATCAAAACAACTGCCCAATGCTTTATGGAATGTTTTGATGCCCTGCAAAATAACATTATTACAAAGCAGGGATCAGGAATATTTCTAATGGAAAAATTAAAAAATCCTGATGCTGAAACAGAAAAAATAATCACTGAATACAACATTGAAAAAATAGATAAAACAAAATTGATTCAATTAATTACCGAAGTGCAAAAGAAATCAAAAACGCAAAATATAAAGGAAATAATACGGTCTATTGAATCAAGCTATAAAAATCAGATAGACAAAAAAGAATTGATTGATTTGCTAGTAAAATCAAAGAAATGTCTATAATTGTATTAAAAGAATTGTTTATCTGTTGTTGTGGGGCTTCCTATGGGGTTAATCAAAAAGACATTATCTTCTTTATATGGATGTACCGCAAGAACGCCATCTGAAGAAACAAACTTTATATAATTCATATTGTTATTGTAATATGGTATTCAAAAATTTAGATGATATTGAACAGAACGAATTAATTCCCGGATATAGAGTAAAATTTATCCATTCCGAGAATATAACTATTGCATATTGGGATATAAAAAAAGATGCACTTTTACCCGAACATAAACATCCGCATGAACAAGTAGCTAATATAACAGAAGGAAAATTTGAACTTACCGTTGATGGTGAAACCCAAATAGTTGAAGCAGGAGATGTTGTAGTTATTCCTTCTAATACAAAACATTCAGGCAAAGCTATCACGAATTGTAAAATCATAGACATTTTCTACCCTGTCAGAGAGGATTATCTTTAAACTACTCCGACCAAATAATTTTCCTTTTATCTCTTCAGATTGCCCCCTAATTCAAAATCCGGATAAAAAAATTGGAAAACAAGCCTTATATTTTAGAAAATATCTATTGTGAGCTAATCTATTCTGTTGAACGCCTTGGCTGATTATAATAATCATAGGCTTTTTTCATCAAAAACTTTTTTAATTCACCAATATTAATATCTCCTTTTGCGCTGATATAAAATAGCTTATCTTTGACAAGAGATTCTATTTCCTCTTTTTTTTCAGGCGTTAAATCCATCGTGTCTATTTTATTTGCACAGCAAATCATGTTGCTATTTAGGTCTTCTATTGATTTTTTCAGCGTCATCTGGTCTTCAATAGAATAATGAGAATCTTTTGTAAAGTCAAATAAAAAAACAATAATGTTTCCAAGATTTGCAGCTGCGAGCCTTGATTGCTGTATGGCGATATTTTTGCTATCTATATTGTCTAAAACCCCTGGTGTGTCAATAAGCTGTATCTTATCCTCAACTATTCCAAAAAGCAGTTTTTTCGTAGTGAATGCATAAGGCATGATTTTTGGTGTTGCCCCGGAAAGAACAGACATAAGTGTTGATTTTCCCGTATTTGGAAATCCGCAGATGACCGCAGTATATCGATTTTTTATTGCAGGAATTGCATTTACAATTCTTCTTGAATCATCAATATATTGCAGATCGGATTTTAATTTTCCAATTACAGAAGAAATTCTGCCGTAATAATTTGCTCTTGCTTTATCTACCTCATCTATTCTTTTGGCATGATTAATTCCGTATTTGCAACTTAAAAATAGTTTTTTATTCAATCCTTTTGTAAATTTTATTCTGTAAAGCGCTTTTTTTAATTTATCGACATCCAAAAGAATTGCGATAAATCCTCTTTCAAATTCTTCCATTTCATCTATTTTTGGAAAATTATCCAAAATCATATTAAACTGCGCAGTCATAATATCATATACAACTTCTATTTTCCTGAGATTTTTTTTAGCGATAAACTCCTGTTTGTTTTTTGTTCTATAGCTAAAGGGCATTTTCTTAGCTTTCGAAAATGCTTTATCTAGTATTTGCTTGGATGACAATACAGGTTTTTTGAGTTCATTCATTCTAAGAAAATATGTTTATTTTTTAAAACCTTGCCGAATGCAATTATAACAAAAATTTTGGATTTAACAAAAAAAAATTCTGCTAATTTATTCTCCTCTGTATAGTACAAGATTTTTTCATGTTATTTCCAAACTTATACATAAAATATAAACACATACATACTGAAATATTTTATAAATGCATTAATTTTAATTATTCAACATGTTCCATTGCTTCCACAGGACAAAAAAGAACGCATTTTTTGCATTCAATGCATAAATCTTTATTGATTATGATATTCATTTTTTTTAAAGTAATTGCTTTCTTTGGACATATACTAATGCATCCACCACATGAAAGACATTTTTTCTTATTGTTTATTATCATATTCTTTCTTTTTTTTATTAGCTGTCTTTTTTATTTTCTTATCTTTTTTTCCTGTTAATTGCAGATACATACTCGAGACAAACCCTTTATTGAAAAGCGAAAATAATGTTATAATTAGAGAAATCCATAAGAATAGACCCAAAATAATAACTGCATTTTGCGATGCAAAATTGATGAATAATTGATTCATATATTCTTGTTGTGCAAAAGCATCCATATATGCAAAATCATCAGGAATCAATAAGAATATTTTGGAGTATAATACATAAAACAAAGGTAGGGCGATGGTCAAAATAGATACAACAATATTAATGATACCTAAAAGAAATATGCGCGAGATAGAATACATAAAATTATTTTTCATCAACTTTATGCTTTCTTTTACAGCATTTATAAGTTTGTTTTTCCCGATAATTATGCTTGTGTTTGTATAAAAGAGTATTAGTAAAAGAACAACAGACCCGCAGATAATTAATATGGATACGACTACTGAGATAAAAGGAGCAATCATGAAACTTAAAAGAGTTATGATTACACCAAATAAAACGTATAAAAGTGCAAATAAAAATAACAGCAAGTGGTAACTCAATAAGGTCACGAATATTTCTTTAAAATCTGTTTTCAAATGTATTGTTGTGATTCTTCCTTTTTCGACATTTATGAAGTTAAGATACAATTTAATAATGGAAAAAAGTATAAACATACTAAACACTATGCGAATGAAAAAAACAATTATGGATAAAAAAACATTAATTTCTGCAAGTACATTTAAGAAAGATGAAAGAAGAACCAATACAAATACAAAAAAGATATTTTTTATATTAAAAGCAAATTTTAAAGGTTTTCCAACTGCCTTTTTTAATTTATCAAAACACATAGTATAAATATTTAGTCGCAAAAATTTATAATGGTTTCTATAGTATAAATAATATGAATACTTTTCAAATTGCAGAAAAAAAGCCTTTGTTTGTATCTGGGCACAGATTATGTGCTGGCTGTGGGATTCCAATCATTGTAAGATCTGTATTGGCAGTAGCTGGGAAAAATACTGTTATTGCAAATGCAACAGGCTGTTTGGAAGTTGCAAGTACAATATATCCAACATCTGCATGGAATATTCCATGGATTCACAACACTTTTGAAAATGCAGCTGCAACATTGAGCGGAGTAGAGTCAGCACATCAATATTTGAAAAAAAAAGGTAAAACAAGCAAAGATATTAATTTCATCGCATTTGGAGGCGATGGAGGAACTTATGATATTGGACTGCAATCTCTTTCCGGCGCATTGGAAAGGAGGCATAAATTTTTATATGTGTGTTATGACAATGAAGCATACATGAATACGGGAAATCAGCGTTCATCTGCAACACCTGAAGGCGCTGCAACATCAACTACACCTGCCGGTTCTGTGAAAAAGGGAAAAGAAATCGTGAGAAAAAGCCTGACAGAAATAGCTGCAGCGCATAAATTAGAATATGTAGCGCAGGCAAATATCTTTAATCTAAATGATTTGACAAACAAGGTTCAAAAAGCCCTTGACTGCGACGGTCCTTCTTTGATAACCGTACTTGAGCCATGCCCGACAAACTGGGGATTTCCGATGGATATGACAATACAGATAGCAAAATTAGCATCTGAAACCTGTTTTTGGCCAATATATGAAATAGAGGATGGAAAATACAAAATAACTTACACTCCAAAAACAAAAAAACCAATAGAAGATTTTTTAAAAACACAAAAAAGATTTGCTCATTTATTCAGACCACCACAAATAGAGATAATCAAAAAACTGCAAAAAGAGACAGACGAAAACTGGAACCTACTTCTTGAAAAAAGTCATGCAAAGTGATTAATTGAATGATTTTTATTAAACAATCAATTTAATATTATGCAAACACAAACACAAAACTTGAACCAAAATTCAGGTTCAGAACAAACACAAAACAAGAATCAGTCAAATAAGAAAGAATTGTCTTCTATTATGAACTTCAAAACAATTTTGATTTTTACACTACTGACGGCAATTATTATTGGTAGAGAGTAAAGAGAAATTACAAAATCAAAAGAGGAATTAGCGACATATTGTGAAACAAACTCGGATTGTGAAAGCTATTTGTCCTATAATACTTGCGAAACTTTTTGCGCCAATAAAAATGGAAAAAAATCAAACAATAATTGCATATAATAAATCAACAATACTATTCAGTTTCCAGACATTTTAAATGATTGTTGTTTCTTAAAAACTCAACATGGGATTTTCTGTATTTGTATGTCACATTGCCTTTTTTATCGCCTTCATATTCCCATGGTTCTATAATTACAATATCTCCTTCCCTGAGCCACAATCTTCTTTTATATTTTCCGGGAACTGCGCCTATTCTTACTTTTCCGTCGCCGCAGATAATATTCATTCTTCCGTACCCTAAACGAGACTCTATCATTCCAAACATTTCCTTTCCTTTTGGAAATCTAACTCTTGAAGCAACAACAGTCTCTTCTGTACTGGCAGTATAATTTTTTTTGTATTTCATAGTTCGCAGGAGATATGAAGTCTCCCGGATTTGAACCGGGGTCCCAGGCTCCCAAAGCCCGGAGGATTGACCAAGCTACCACAAGACTCCATGTAATTAACACATAATATAATTACTGAAAAGATTATTTCTTAGAGTATCTTGTCTTCTTAGCTTTTTTTTTAAGCTTGTGTTTTTTCATTTTTAGTCTTTTTCTTTTTTTACCGCAAGGCATTGAAAATCACCCTCTTAATCAAAGTTATGTATTAATTATATAAACTTATGTAAACATCATTCCACAACAGTTCCCGGGGAAACTTGCCTTTCGGGACTTAGAAGCACCATTTTTTCATCTGCATTTGCAATCATAATCATTCCCTGACTTTCTATTCCTCTAATTGTTCTGGGCTCTAAATTCACAATAACAGGAATCTCTTTCCCGATAAGATAATCCGGTTCGTATGATTCAGCTATTCCTGCAACAATCTGCCTTTTTTCTTTGCCAAAATCAATCTCCATCTTGATCAATTTATCTGATTTAGGCACTTTTTCGGCAGATAAAATCTTTCCGATCTTGATGTCTAATTTTTTAAAATCATTGTATGTAATCATCATATTATCTTATTTTGCAATTATATTATACCTTTATAAATTTTAAATCAATCAATATTTTAAATTTTAGTTACCTTTAATTAAATGGAAAAAACAAAAAAAGCAAATATAGCGATAAACAAAATGATGCTTCTTCTTTTAGCATTGATTGTACTCGTAGTTATGATAATAATGGTTTCAATGCTGAATAATACAGGAAACGAAATGATACAAGAGCATATTACCTCTCTTATTCCAAAATAAAGACATGTGACTATAATTTCAATACTGTATATATACCTAAAAATCCAATAATAAGGACGATAATCGTACTATAATGGAAAAAAGTTTGCTTTTCAACAACCATATCTATAATTGTTGTATTTTTTTGTTTTCCGAAATAAAGTTGATCTTTACCTGTCAAATCACTTGCTGAATTTTCATTTTGCAGAGTATTGTCGCCTTTTTTAGCTGCTTCTTCATATTGCTCATTTTCTTCATAATTTTTTGGTTCTTCATCTTCAATGCTGAAAGACATTTTATCCTCTCTTAAATAAACAAAATCATCCGATAATTCGATTTTTATTTCATATTGATATTGATGCTTTATGTTTGTTTTAATTGTTCTTTTATCTGCAAACATCAACACAGGAGATGCAAAAACATTGATTTTAACTGTGTATATTTTTTTTTGCTCTTTTTTGATTTTTTTGTATGGGGCAATAAGAGAAAATTTTATTTCTTTCACACCATATGCTTTTTCATTAATCAAAAGATATTTATCGTAAGCAGCATCATTCGCATATACATAAGACGGATTAGATTCCACTATCAATTCAAAAGGGAACTCTTCGTCAATATCTGAAGTTACAAATATCTGTGCATCAATGTCTCCCATATTCGAGACAATTAGCCTAGAACTAACCTCTTTTGCGGGATATAGAAAAAAATCATTATCTTTAAGAGAAACGCTCACCTTGAAATTGTCTGCACTTACTAAATTCGGGAAAAAAATCATTGAAAAATAAAAGAAACAAAAAGCAAACAAAATAGATTTTTTCACTGTAAAAAAAGCATATTTATTTTCGGCATAAAAAACAGGTCTGTGACTTAAATCCGCAATTTTCCTTCTCATAATATATAAATTATGTGTTTATTGTACATAAAACATTTACTCTTAATTAATCAAGAGTAGCATCGCTTAATTTATTGTCTAAGCTAATATAAGGATAATAAACTAAAGAGATATCTGCTTTTTTAGTAATGCCTAAATTATCAAGTATTTTTGAGCCCAAAATTTTTACTTCCAAAAATTCTGAATCAAACCCAAATTCAGCTTTGTCGAAATCCTCTTTTTGCATTTCGTCTATTGTTTTTAAGCAAAATAAAATCATATTGCTCTCTTCTCTGATGATTCCTTTTTCCCTCAGCGATATGATTGCATGGGAGAAATCACTGAATGATAAATTGATTTTCTTGAACAATTCTTCTTTTGTGCAATTGTCTTCTATTAAAACCCCTGTTATTTTTTTTTCATCGGCAGATAGTTTTAGAAGGACATTCTCTATTTTGTCATTGATTTTAAATAAAAGATTTCCCTTGATTGCATCAAATAAAAATAGATTATTATTGATTCTTATCTCGTAGCAGGGAACAAATATGCATTTCGCATCTGCGCGCTTTGTATTCTTGTATTTGTCAGATATTTTAAAGTATTTTTTTATCCCTTCTTTTGTTGTTTTATTTTTAGGTTCCAATAGACTCTGTGTCTCCCCTCCATGAGCTGTTCTCCTGGTTCGTACATTTACAAATAAAGGAATCTCGCAGCCCAATACAAGCGCTGTTCCGGAAGCCAAATTTTTGATTTCCGCTTCTGCCTGTTTTGTTATGCCCTCGGCATAGCTTATTGCCTTTAAATCATTTGGGTTTTTTACCCGTAAAATTATTTGCGTATTGCACTGAGACAATACATTTTTATCCACTCTGGCAGGTCTCTGGCTAACTATGCCAACACCAAACCCGAATTTTCTTCCTTCTGAAACAAGGGTTCTTATTATCTTTGATGTAGAGACCACTTCTCTTTCAGGGCAGAAATTATGAGCTTCCTCTATAACCAAAAACAAAGGATTGATTTGTCCTTTTTTTCTTGCATCAAATAGTGTCTCCAAGAGTTTAGTGATAGACATCTGCTGCAATCTCTCATTTACTCCTTTTAAATTTACAACAGAAGCAACTCCTCGTTTCACAAGAAGAGGTAATGGAGTTGGGTGTTTTGAAAACAAGTCTGATGATTTTGCCAGTTCCAGCAAATTTACAAGATTCCATTTTGTGTTTGATTCGCTTGCCTGAACATTGTTTATGACATCAACTAAAGTGTAATTTTCTTTTACTCCCTTTAGTTCATTTATGGCACCATATAATATGGCAGTCTGCGTCGGTGTGGGTTTTGTAGGGAATAAAGACATGATTTCCATCGGACTTAAAGATACATCTGAAAAAGATAATTTAGACGCCTTTTTATTTAAGCTTTTGTCAGGAGTGTATTCATTTACTTCATACGCCTTTGTCTTGACGCCATAGTACTCTAAATCCTTTTCTTTTGCTTTTATGTTTTTCTTATTCATAGAAGCATATTCTCCGTGCGGATCTATTACAAGAACAGCAATATCTTTTTCCAGCAATTCTTCTATCAGGACGCCGACAGTATAGCTTTTCCCAGCGCCTGTCTGCGCAAGAATTGCAATATGCTTTGTAATTGCATCATCAGGGTCAATGTAGAATTTTACCGAAGTTGTCGATTCAAGCATCCCGATATACATTCCTTTTTCTTTAAGAGAAAGAGTAGATCTTATTTGATCTTCACTTGCCTGATAAACCAAACTTGCAGGTTTTATCGGCATTCTCGGGACTTTCAATAAACCGTCTTCCCGTCTGCCTAAAACAGAGCAATTTGCGATAATCTTGTTGTCCGGATAAACATTTATTTCTGAAATCTGGGCCAATGTCCATTTATCATCATCGGATTTTGCAACCACAAAGTCCATTTTTTTTATATCCCGGTATGCTTTAACTTTAAAGGAATGCGTGGTTGTTCTTCCGTCTACTTCTCCTACAAGAATTTTAATCACCTAACTATCAATTACTTTTTAGCTGCTTTTTTTTTGTTTCTCATGTTATTTGAACCGCATTTTCTGCACAAGAGATTTACTTTTGACTTTGCTCTTCTTTTTGCATTGCATTTCATACAGACAAATACATTCTTATACATTCTTGCTTCTGCATCTGAATCTTTTATTTTTGCCATAGTTAAAACAATAATGAAAACCCTTAAAAATCTGATTGTTTGAAACTGTTTTTTAGTCATATATTTTATTGTTTGATTAATTGAGTGAATTTAAAATAAATACCAAAAACACGCTTTACCTAAAAAAAGTAATTTTTAACTTTTTGTGCAGAAGTTATATATTGGGGGAAACTCAAACAGGGAAAAATCCTGTGAATTTAAATTTTATGGCAGGATTTCGCGGGAAAATTTCCATGATTTTCTGCGTCTCCAACTGACATTGTAGATTATACCGTAAATAAACTCATCTTACAAAACAGTATAGTTTATTTGCGAAAACAAAAACATTTAAATAAT
>DAOVUW010000054.1 GCA_030632385.1 Candidatus Nanohalarchaeota archaeon | reverse complement strand
TGAAGCAAAAGAGATTTACATTGATTGTTTTTCAACTAAAAAAAACATGAAAGAGGAATTTATTAAAAAAGCAAAAAAAAATGTTAAGATATTTCTTGAATTTAAGGCAGATTCAAAATATAAAATTGTCAGTGCGGCATCTATTGTTGCAAAAGTCACAAGAGACAATTTTATCAAGAAAATTAATGAAAAATACAAAAAACAGGGTTTTATTGTCGGAAGTGGGTATCCTTCAGATTCAATTACAATCAATTTCTTAAATCAATATTTTAAAAAATTCAATAAAATTCCGCCTGAAGCAAGAACCAGATGGAAAACAATAGAAAATATAAAACAAAGAACTCTTTTTGATTATAAATAAATCATGCAATTAGTGTACGATGATCAAGCATTAGGAAACGTTTATTATAAATAAACTCCTAAAACTTTGTAGGAGATTAGAGAGTTGAATTGTGCAGAAAATTTTGTTTGCTTTTGTTAGGAAATTTATCTTTAAATGAACTCAATTTGTTTTTGTAACTACTGTTGCTACATCTTCATTTGGAAGGACAATATATGCGTATGTTGTTTTTGGATTATGTAGTGCTTTATCGGCATCTCCATAAAAATCTCCAATAATAGGGAGAGCTTTTAAATTATTTAAAGGACAAACGAGCCAACCTAGATTATCTGCAATATCAGCAACCATTCCTGGTGTCTTATAATAGGTATTCCCATTATATAATACATAAGTTTCTGCATGACCAACATCAGGAATTTTATTAATCGGAATAAATAGAAATATTGGATTTACTAAAGCCGTACAAACAAATATTTCTTTTATAATGTCAATAGAATATCCTAAAGAAGTAAAAATAGGAGACATACACGAAACCATATCTACCTGACTTTCATACCCTTTGTATCCTACATCAAAAGAAAGGTGTGGATTAGCAGGGTTATTTAAAAGTCCGATTCCAATGATTGATTTTATTGGAAGTTGTGTGTTTTTAGCGCATACCTGTGTGAGAGAATCAACAGTTCCTTTGTTTATATAATTGGCATTAAGCATACTGAATTCAAGCATTGAACTATGTGTTGTGTTTTCTACATACTCCATAGTAGGAATGGTACTGGAGGATAGAATCGATACATAAAAAAGATAAGAAAGTGGTATGGCTGTACAAAAAACAATAATCAATATAATCATTAATATGCTTTCTATTACAATCATGGCTTTGTGCTTTTGTTTATTCATATGAATCTATCCACCAACCAGTTAGTTTTCCTTTATTCCAGTCAGATATTATTTTTTCTTTCACTCTTTTTATATCATATATATTATTTTTAAATATAAATTTCTTTTGTTTTGCAAACAAGTCCATAAATAAATCTGCATCTTTCTTACATTCATTTATGTCAATTCCATAGGTTCTTAAATTGCCATTATTTACTTCCAGCAGCTTTTGAATAAGAAAATACACTTTTTCATGTTTTTTTGAAAACAATGCCTGCTCTATATCGCTGTATTTTTTTTTTATTTGCGTGGCTCCTTTTGTATCCCAAAGCATCACTTTTTTTGACATCTTTAAATATTGGATTCCTTTTGTATGTCCGGGAATAGGGGATGTACCGGCACTATGTCTTCTTATCAATGCATTTGCAAGCGTTGATTTTCCTGCATTTGGAAGTCCAAAAATAAGTACTTTTATTTGTTGATCTGTTGCTTTTGATTTTAAAAATGAAGCCAAACGAAGTATTCCCTCTTTCACCTTAGAAGATACAAACATAGTATTTATGCCCTCTTCATTAAATTTTTTTGCAATTTTTTTTTTAAAATAATCTGGAATTAATTCGCATTTTGTGACGACAACAAGAAATTCTTTTTCAAAATTTTTACAGTAAGTTGTCAGAGAAGGATAATGGTATATTAAAGGACATCTTGCATCAACTAATTCAATTACGAAATCGCAATCCCTGATAGTTTTCTTTAATCCATTATCTGAATTCATTTTGATTTTGCTTTTATTACATTTTTTTTGCCAATAACCCAGTATTCTACATTATCGCCTTCATTTATTGCTCCTTTAAATTCTTCTGCTTTTATTGCATCAAGCATTTCATAAGAAGCCACATCCATTAATTGAACATGATCATCATTGATAGAGACTATTTGTCCTAGTCTTTTATCAATAGACACTGTATCAATTTTTAATTCACCTGGAGCAATTAAAACTCTTTTTTTGTTATCAATAATTCCTGTTACTGTTATCCTGCATTTTGCATGCCCGTGCTTTCCCGGGCGGGAAATATCATTTGAATTTGCAATAGACGGAAATTCCTCCATCATAATATAATTTCCTTTTTTTACATGCTTTGCTTCTATTTGTTCTGAACCCATATTAATCTTTATTCCTATGTTTATGATTTTACTTTCAAAATATCATTAATTTCGCGCATGTTTTCTTCAACAACTTCCAAATCATCAAGTACATTTGAGAAGATTTTTTTATTTTTGTTTCTTAAGTCTTTTATTTCGTTTAATTCTTCTTTTAGTTTTCTTATTTTTTTCTTCATTTCACCAATCATTAATCCCATTTGTTTGTATTTAGATATGCTTATGAACAAAGGACCGCCTAATCTCGAATAAGGTTGTTTTTGAGCTTCAGGGCTATGTGGCTGTGCTTCCTCTTTAGAAGGTGCAGATAAATCAACAAAATCATCTTTATCAGTATTTGAAAATTCATTTGTTTTGTAGTTGTCATTATTCTCTAAATCAAAAGAGTCTTCTTCATTTAATTCAGCATATTCATCAGTAAATTCTTTTTCTGCCATAATAAAATCTCCTATAATTTTACACAACTAAAACTATTTATTGTTATGCTTTTTTAATTGTTATGTCTTATTTGTTAATAATTGCTGAAAAGCCATCTGCTGCAAAAAAAATAGCATATGCTCTTGCAGATAAGACAGTTAGTGTAGAAAGAAAAAATTCAATTTCTTATTTCAAAACATCCCACAATAATGAAGAGATTATTGTTGCTCCTGCTGTTGGACATCTGTTTGGAGTCACAACAAAAGAAGATAAAAAACAGTGGACTTATCCTGTTTTTGATGTCGAATGGGTCCCTTCATATAAAATGAACAAGAGCGCTGATTATTCAAAAAAATATCTCTCTAATATTCTATTTCTTTCAAAAAAAGCAAAAGAGCTTGTAGTTGCATGCGACTATGATATTGAAGGAGAAACAATAGGTTATACGATTGTTAAATATGGATGCAAGAAAAAAGATGCAAAAAGAATGAAATTCTCGACACTAACAAAAAAAGAATTAATTGATTCTTATGAAAATATGTCTCCTACTATAAATATGGGTTTAGCAATGGCAGGAACAACAAGGCATGTTCTTGATTTTTATTTTGGTATCAATATAAGCAGAGCATTGACTTTATCGCTGAAGGCAAAAGGTAGATACAAGGTGCTCTCTTCAGGTCGTGTGCAAGGTCCGGCTCTTTATTTTCTGGTCAAAAGAGAACAGGAAATACAGGCTTTTATTCCAAAGCCATTTTGGCAAATTCAGGCAGACTGCAAAAAGAATCAGTATTTATTCAAGGCAATGCACAAAGATGATAAAATATTTGATAAGACAAAAGCAGATGATATTTTTTCTAAAGTAAAAGACCAAAAACAAGGCATTGTTGAAGAATTGCGCGAAAAAAAATATAAAGTAAATCCTCCTCATCCATTTAATTTGAGTGACCTTCAAATGGAAGCTTACAAATTGTTTAAAGTCACTCCAAAAGAGTGTCAGGGCATTGCCCAAAAATTATATGAATCTGCACTTATTAGCTATCCAAGAACAAGCTCACAAAAACTCGACCCGAAATTAGGATTTGTTGATATATTAGATAAACTCTCCAAAAATGCCAAATACACTGCGATTACAAAAGAGGTCTTAAAAACAAAACTTCATCCAAATAATGGGAAAAAAGATGATCCTGCTCATCCTGCTATTTTTCCGACCGGAGAATTAATGAAAGATAATTTATCATCAAGAGAGGAAAAAATATATGATCTTATTGTAAAAAGATTTTTTTCATGTTTCGGGGAAGCGGCTCTAAGGAAATCCCTTGATTTAACATTAGATATAAACAAGGAATTATTTGGCGCAAATGGAAAGACCACTCTTGAAGAAAACTGGTTTAGATGGTATTCTCCTTATGTAAAACTCGAAGAGACAACTCTGCCGCCTATGGCAAAAGGAGAGACAATAGATATTGAAAAAATGCATTTTTTGAGTAAAGAAACACAGCCACCTGCAAGATATAATGAAGCTTCAATTATAAAAGAACTTGAAAGAAGAGGTTTGGGTACAAAAGCAACCAGGGCAGATATTATAGAAAATCTTTACAAGCGAGGATATTTGAAAGAAAAACGAATTGAAGAAACTAAATTAGGCATTTCTGTTATTGATACGCTTGAAAAATATTGTCCTGAAATTATATCAGAAAGCATGACGCGCAGGTTTGAAGAAGAGTTAGGCAAAATAGAAAAAAATACTCTTCAGTCCTCAAAGATAATTGATGAAGCAAGAGAAGAACTTACTAAAATATTGAAAGAATTTAAGAGCAATGAATTAAAGATAGGTGAATCTCTTATTGATGCGGTTTTCGAAACACAAAAACAGGAAAACCACATAGGAAAGTGTCCTAATTGCGAAAAGGGCAATCTTGTGATGAAACGAGGAAAATACGGAAGATTTATTGCCTGTGACCAATACCCAGAATGTAAGTCAATTACTTCAATTCCTCAGAAAGGCATGATAAAAAGTGCAGATAAATTATGTTCTGTGTGCAATCATCCAATGATAAAAATAATAAAGGCAAGAAAAAAACCACAGGAAATATGTTTAAATAAAAACTGCAAAACAAAGCAGTTGGATGGAGAAGAGGACAATGTAGAGAAAAATGAAAAAAAAGATTTCGGTAAATGTCCAAAATGCGGAGGCGATTTAATTGAGCGTTCAAGTATATATGGAAAATTTTTAGGGTGCAAAAACTATCCTAAATGCAAAACAATTGTAAAATTAAATAAAGATAAGAAAAAGGAATAATTAATGTATTGTTTAAGCTATATAAGATATATATAGTTTTTATATCTAATATTGTATGGGATTGATAAGTTCATTATTTGGAGAGAAAAAGCCAGAGAAAATATTTAAAAAAAAAATGACTGGTAGCGAAACTAGAAAATATGAAAGAATTGTTGACTGCTTAGGGAGAAATGAATATGTCTACAAAAAACATCATCTTTCTTTATTATTAAAAGCACATGAAGAAGGATGGCCTGTGAGTAAGAGAGTTTTAGAAGAGATTAAAAAAATAAAAAATCCTGCATATAATAAATTAATTCATGCCTTGATGGATTCCGACCCAAGAGAAAGTGAGCCTGCTCTTAGATTATTTAAAGAAATTGGAGAACCTTCTGTATATTATATAGGCAATATGTTGAATGAAGAACAAAATCTAGCTGTGCAAAAAAAGATTATAGAAGTACTTGAAAAAATGGTGAAAGAAAAAGTTCCGGGTGTAGAGAAAGCAGTCTCTCCACTAAGAAAAATAGTAGAATATGGAAAAGAAGAGAAGGTGCGTATAGAAGCCAATAAAGTACTTAAAATGATGAAAAAAGAAGGAATTTCAATAACGAAAACATTAGATATTCTAAAGGAGGTAGTAAGAATTACGCCGCCAGAAGTAGATAAAAAACAGAAAGTTTCTGAAAAAACAGAAAAAATAGACTTTCCTGATATGACGAAATATAAGATTCCTGAATGTAAAAATCAAGAAATAAAAAAAGAAATAATACCTAAATATACTATGAAAAGGAATGTGTTCAAATATATAGAAACTATGCTAAAACCTATTGTTGGACAGACTATACCTGAATCAACAGCAGAACAGACCATACCTAAACCAACAGTAGAACAGAACGTACCTAAACCAACAGCAGAACAGAACGTACCTGAACCAACAGCAGAACAGAACGTACCTGAACCAACAGCAGAACAGAACGTACCTGAACCAACAGTAGAACAGAACGTACCTGAACCAACAGTAGAACAGAACGTACCTGAACCAACAGTA
>DAOVUW010000061.1 GCA_030632385.1 Candidatus Nanohalarchaeota archaeon | reverse complement strand
GTCTTGTACTTCTTTATATATATTTTTCCCTTCATGATGATCGGGCTGCTCTATACGGCCTAGTTTGCGGCATGCCTTTGTGATTTCATCAGAAGTTTTTTTTCTCCCAACACCAAGGGTTCTATAATAATCTCTACCATAATGAACAATTTTATTTTTTATTTTTTCTTCCCATATTGCATGGTATTTCTCTCTTATATCTTTGTAGGGTATCGCTTTTAGTATTGAACTTGTCATGCTTGCAGCGTTAACTCTAAGTAAACTATCTTTTGAATATACTGCTAAATCGATAAAATGAAGAATTACATCTCTAAAAAACGGATGATTTTCAGGGACGTTTTCTGGCAATCTTTTTGTTATTCCTAAAATTACCCCTTTCGTAAAATTGAAATGATCTGTATTGAGATTATTCTTTGCGCATATATCAATAATATATTCTGCATTGAAAACAATTGAATTAATTATATGCTTATTTTGAAATATGTCTATTGGTATTTTTTCTGGTATTTCTGAAATAATCCTTATTATAGTAAGAAGTTCTAGTTCATATCTCATATTTAATTTTGCAGGCATTTGTTTGAGTTCCTGTGGAATATAATCCATTACAGGCATTCCTATCTTGTAAAGCCCTTTGTAAATAGTATTAGAAATAACATCGTCTTCTTCTGTCCTTGAAACTTTGAACAAGCAAGGGATATCTTTTTCTTCAAAATTGGTTTCTCCTCTTCTCAATCTTTCTACAATTTCAGAACAACCTTTACTTCTTTTGTCGTCCCATATTTTTCGATATTTTTCATAAGTTGTTTTATCGTCTCTGGCTATTTTGTGCAATAGTTCTTCAAGTGCCTTTTTGCAATTATTACGAATAACCTCATTTTCATCTTCTAATGCTGCGTTCATTAAAGGATGAAATGCAATAGTTAATTGAGATAAAAACTTTCCTTCCCAGTTTCTGCGCATCATGTATAAAAAAGCATAACTAATATGAATCATTACCGCTCTATGATTTTCAATTTTTGGATTTAATCTATAGCACAATGGCTCAATTAATGGTTTTAATTCATGCACATATTCGTAATGTAAACCTCTGCAAATATGTTCAAAAGTACTGGCTATGTATTCTCGTACTTTTGAATCATTATCTTCAAATGCTTCAAGTAAATAAGGAATTACAGGAATTATTTTTTCTTTTAAATTATATTCTGTATTTACAGTAAACCATAAAGCAGCATTTTGACGCACAATAACATCTTCATTTTTAAGTGCTTTAATCAAACAATCAATATTTTCTTCTCCAATTCTTTTATCTCCTATTCTTAATTTTTCTATAATTTCAGAGCAATTTTTTTTTGTCTCAGTTCTAAACAATTTTTCAAACAAACTCAATTTGCCTGTTTGTCCTTTCCCTCTAAAATGAATATTATCAATTCCGCCGGATCCCTTGGGTGGTTTTTGCCCAACTCCATCAATTCCGTGTTTTGACCAATCCATTTTTCCCGAATTTGAAGTTGTGCTTTTATTGTGGAATTGTCCTGATGAATTAGTATTTGTTTTGGCATCTTGTCTTCCAAGAATCTTTTTTTTTAATTCTTGCAGATTTTCTTTGTATCCTCCAAATTGAGGAAGAGTTACTGTGTTGCACATTTTTTCAAATAATTTTTTATCTACTTTTCTCAACAAGTTTATTGCTTTGTTTTTTGTTTCTGAATCTGCAACAGATGATATTGCTGCCCGAATTATTCCTTCAACAGATGAGGCATTTTTTAAATCAAGATTAGCATCATTCATCCGATTAAGAGTAAATGCTTCAACACCGCCGGAATATGGTGGCACAACAGCATAACCCTTGGATGCATATTTATTATTAAGAGTTCGTTTATCTTTGCCCCATACAAAACCAAATGGATTGAAAAATGCATTTTTGATTTTTCTTTTATAATTACTCATTGTATTCTTCGTCTGCTTCGATAATTTTATTGATACCTTATCTGCCCGATTTAATAATCCATTTATTTTATTCTCCCAGTTTAATAATTTTGACAATTCATCTTTTTTTACAAAAGGCTTTAATTTATTAATTCTTTTCAAAGCATCGTCCAACAATTTTTTTGTATCTTTTAGCAATTCTTCCTTACTCATAATTTTCTAAGATTTACCACCTCTATCAAGTTTATCTAAGTTTTCAATTGCTTTATTTATATCCCTTAATATTCCTTCCTCTTGTTTTTTTATTTGCTCTTCTGTTGGTGGATTTTGAGAATCAATTGGTGGTTCTGATGGTTCGTCATTTATATTTGCAGGTTGTTCTTCTTTTGCGCTTTTTTCTGCACTGGTTATTGTACCATCTGCCTTTTTGATTAACTGATTCATTGCTCCATCAAGTTGGTCTGTTATTAATTGCAGTTGTTGTGTTTCTTGCCGTATATTGTTGTTTGGTTTTTTTTCTGAAATAGAAAAACCATTTATTTGTCTCTGCTCTGCCAAAGATTTATATAATTTTTCAAAATCATTTCTTAAATTTCTTTTTCGCTCAAGCATCAGTTTTATGAATTCTTTTTTGTCGTTTAAATCATTTTTAAATCGCTCTTCTAAATAAGGACGGAAAATATTTATGTATTTTGCATTGGTGATGGATTCTGCTTTTTTTATAAATGGTTCAATATCTTCCCATTTTAGGTCTATTTTTCCATTAATACAAGCATCATTAAGTTCATAATGATATCGAGAATGATTAAAAGGAGTATAATGATACTCTTTGTCTCCAAAAACATAAAGTGTATCTCCTTTATCAATCTCATAAATTATCCTATTTTTTGTTAAAAAATGACGTGCGTATGCCTCTTGGTTTGCAACCATCCAGTCAATAATACTGTGCTTTTGTAGTTGCTTTAACTGGTCGTTGGTCAGGTTTTCTATATTAACATGCTCTAATGTCTCTGCACCAGGTATCATTTCCTGCAAATTCCCTATTTTCCCGTCATGCTCAAAATACCTTACCTCTACTGCATTTGAATCTATTAATTTTGCAAATTCATAAGCGCAAACCTCTGCATAAGCCTTGTATTTTTCTTTTGCGTCTGCTTGTTTAAACAGCCATTTTCTGCCATCTTTGTCAATATATGTTCCTTTATCTGTCCACCCGCCTAATTCTTTTTTCGCATCCTTAAACTCAACACCGCTCTTTTCTTCAATTTCTTTAAAATCATCATTATCGTATTTTCCGCTGTCAACCTTGTTTATTTCTTCATTTATCTGCCTTGAAAGTTTGCTTGCATATCCTCCGCGATAAGTGATATTTTTGAAATAATCGTACTGCTCAAGATGGGGGAACCAGTCGTCCCATTGTTTTCTGAATTCCTTGAAAGTTGTGTCTGTTCCATGTAATTTGTTCTCAACAAGTTTTAATTTATCAAAAACTCCTTCATTGTCTTCATAGAATTTTTTGAATGATTTCATGTTTTTTTTAAGTTTTATCAAAAAGTCGATGTCTATGTCGATTCCTTCTAAATAAAGCCTGTATGAATTTGCTTGTTCTTTTGATATTGAATTATTTAATTTATTTATTTCTTCCAATAATTGTTTTTTCTTTTGCAACAAAAAATCAAAATTTTCAGTTTCATCACTATGCTCATTGATGTATTTAGATGAAGAAAATAAAATTTCAATATGTGGATATTTTTGTTTTGTTTCTTTCAATAAATTAATATTATTTCTTGAAATATTTTTGTAATCTGACAAAATATAAATTTTTTCAACTTTGCTAAAACTAAAATTTTGATTTGCAATAACATGGTTACTTGTATGTTTTAATGGAATATTTTTTACAAAAAATAATACTGGTTGAGCATAATAACATACAGAGAACAGTAGATGAACCGAAAAAAATATTTGATTATTATATCCTGAATACACTGTTTTAAATTCATCAATAGTCATGCTTGTTTCTAACTCAGCAAAATCAGCACCTCTCCAAACGCCCGTTATTTCTCTTGATGTTTTTGCTCTCGAAATAGAATTCCAGTATAGATTGTTTATAGAATAAACCATGAAATCAACATCTATTTTTGCAATGCCTAAAGAATATGCTTTTTTAATGAGATTTTTGTATATTTCATATTGTTCTTTTGTTTCGATTATTACGCTTTTAGGTTCTTCTGGATGTCCATGTTCTCTTCCAAAAGGAATTTTTTCTTCTATTTCTTCATTTTTTTGTTTTTCTATAATTATTTTCAAAATTTCTTTTGACATTAATGAATGTATACATAGTGCTCTAATTTCATGTAATTCGTTTATACTAAATCTATTTAATTCTTTAAGAATTTTATCGGATTGCGTCTCTTGGTATATTTTAACAATCACCAATACAACATATTCATTTACTTCTTTTTTAAGCAAGTCGAATAATGGTTTTATTATCGAATCACCTATTTTTACAAGTGATTTTACGGCATTTAGATACACATATTTATCTTTAAGTGCTTTAATCAAATACCAAAAATATTTTTCCTTGGCGTATTTTTCCCAATCATCTTTTTTCAAATCTTCAATCATTTTTTCATAAATGGTTGAATTAAGCTTTTTTTGTTTTGACTTCCGCTTAAGCAGATTTCTAAAAAATCTTTTTGGTTTTATATTTTTTAATTTTTCAATATTTTTTTCATTTTTATCTCCACCAAAATGTACTTCTTCTTTTTTAGGTTTTATTAGTTTTTTTAATCTTCCAAACACAGAAGAATCTGTTTTTTTCACATCTCCTTTTTCTTCTATTCTATCTATTTGTGGAGTGCTTGCTCCTTCGTGTTTGAGAATTTTTTCTACGCCTTCAAGACCTCTGTTTAAAATTCTATTTTCTTGTGGCTTGATTCTAGCATTCGCATCTATTTTTTCCAAATATGATTTTTGTTTTTCAGCACTGTTATATTTTATCGTTTTTACAGTCATTCCATACAACTTAGGATTATTTTTGTAAATTTCTTTTAATTTATCTTCTGAGAGTTTTTGCGCTTCTATCCTCTCTTGGGTCGGCTTTTCATCTGGGCGAATAATTGCTGTGTGCATTAATTTACTT
>DAOVUW010000003.1 GCA_030632385.1 Candidatus Nanohalarchaeota archaeon | reverse complement strand
TTTGGCGAAAAACTAAGCAAGAGCAATTATGTCCAGATCAGTTCTGCTTAAACTCCCTTTGGCTTTTATTTTTTTCTCCAGATTTTTTGCTTCTTCAATAAATTCTTTTTTTGGTTGCATGAATTCAACACTTCTCTGACGTTCAATACAATCTAATCGTATTGATGCTTCAGGAGATTTAACCTCCTCAATTACAGAATATGGACTTATATGAATTCTTCCATTATCAAAAAAAAACCCTTCTTTAACAAAAACACATGTATCTATAATATATATTGTCTCTTCCATTTTATCGAATTGGGTTTCTCGCACCGCATGCTTCGCATTTGATAAAACTAATTCTTTCAATTTTAATGATTGTCGTATCTGGTTTTTTGCATGAAGGACATAATACAAACATTGTAATATATTTTTCTAATTTTTTATTTACTAAAGAATTTGGGAATTTTCCTATAAATGTACAAAATGTCCCGCTTTTTATGCCCTGACTTGCAAGTTCAGACGCCATGAATTTGATTAAATGATCTGCATTTCTCCTTATTTTTTTTGATACTTCATCAATGTTTTTTAATACAGTCTTATTTCCTTCAATATGAGATGAAAACTTCGGTAAAATAAATCGCTCTTTATTTAATTTATCTTTTGGAAGTTCGTCCTGTGCTTTTTTTAATAATTTTTCGTATTCGTCCATAATAGCCCTGAGAGGATTCGAACCTCTGTCGACGGGTTCAAAGCCCGTAATCCTTGGCCACTAGACTACAGGGCTGACAGTTTCAACAGATATTCTTGTTGATGCAGGTAATTTCATCCCTGCTCTTTTTAATGCAGTTTTTGCATCTTCAAGATATGATTTATCAACATAGAGTTTGATTACAGGTGTTGTTTTGTGAACTCTTGCTGCAGTTGATTTTGGTTTTCCAAATGGATGTGCCATACCTTGATAAAATCTATCTGCCTGCGCAATAGCTGCCTGAGCGTGTTCTCTTAATATATGATGAGGAAAGACTACAACTTTAAGGAAAAAGAAATTTGTTTTTTTCTTCATATACGAATTAGAGGCAACTCTTGCTGCTTCCAGTGCATTATGTCTTATATTGACATTATTTTTCACATACAAAGATAAGCATACATCGTATTTTTTTTTAGTTCCCATTTCAAATAATTTTAATTTCATTCCGGGAACTCCTTTTATGAAATTTTTTTTATGGACTTTTATGGCTCTTCGAGTATATGGTCTTTTTTCGTCCATATTTCGATATATTCTTGCTGGTCTTAATCCCATTTAATCACAAATTTAACTATATTTTTATTATTAATTAAGCTAATCTTTTTTAAGCTTATTTACAAAATTCTCTAAATACATTCTATCAGATCAATCTTACAGCATCAAGATTTTTTGGGACACTCGTTTCAACATTATATTCTTTATGCACAAAAGAAGACAGATTGATGCTTTTTCCTCTTTCCCCGTGATTGAACAATATTTTTTTAGGATTTGCATTTAATTTTGAAAGATAATTGCATATCCCTGCTCTATCTGCATGTCCAGATATGCCCCTTATTGTAACTACATCCATTTTTACAGGAGTGTATTTTATTTCACCGCCTCTTGATTCTAATGGAATTTCCTTTAAACCGCTTTGTATCTTATTTCCAAGCGTTCCTTCTGCCTGATAACCGACAAAGGCAAGAGTGTGTTTTTTTTCTCCAATCATATTCTTTAGGTATTCTAAAATAGGTCCTCCATTTATCATACCGGAAGTTGCAATGATTATAGATGAACCATTTTCGTTAATGACATCCTCTCGTTGATCTTTTGTCTGCACTTTGCGAAACATATCTTCTTCAAAAGGGGTTTTATTTTTAAACATGCTGCTCTGTAATTTCTTTGATAAAAATTCAGGATATGTTATATGTATTTTTGTTACATCCCATATCATGCCATCAAGATAAACAGGAATATTTAATTTTGATTTGGCAAGTATTTTTGTTAAGATAATCATGATTTCCTGGGCTCGTCCAACAGCAAAAGAGGGAATTACTAGCTTTCCTTTCTTTTTTATTGTTTCTTTTATTATATTCAGTAGATTTGCTTCTGCCTCTTCTTTTGATGGAGTTACATCCTGCGTTCCACCATAAGTGCTTTCAGAAATCATAGTTTCTACTCTGTTGAAATCTGTATAAGCAGGATCAAAAAGCCATGAACGCATATTGATATCACCAGTATAGAGAATATTATACAATCCTTCGCCAATATGAACATGTGTCTGGGATGATCCTAAAATATGACCGGCATTTTGAAAAACAATTCTCATATCTCCTGTTATGTCACATACCTCATTATAGTCTAAGGTGATAGAATGTTTTATTTGTTCTCTTATGCTTTTTGTTGAATAAAAAGGAGTTCCTTCTTTTTTTTGTATTTCAAACATATCGAGTTGAAGAAGAGTCATAATGTCTCTCGTAGGCAATGTGGAATAAACTGGTCCTTTGTATCCATATTCGTACAAATATGGAACAAAGCCACTGTGGTCAATATGTGCATGAGATACAATGACGGCATCAAGCGTGTCTATATCAAATTCTGGTGCATCAATAAATGGATTGACTTCAGTTGTTGATTGACCCACTCCACAATCAAAAAGTATACGGGATTCTTTTGTTTGCAAAAACAAACAAGATCTTCCTACTTCTCTCGAACCGCCTAAAAAGGACAATCTAACCCATTCTTTTTTTGGTCCTTTGTTTAATTGAATTTTGCTCCCTATTTCATTTAAAAATTTATACCTGTATTTTGCTTCTTCATGGACGATGTCTCTTGCGCGATTAACTACAGCAGAAGCATCTTTTGTAATTCTCTGAACGCAAGGCATCCAGAATATTTCTTTTTTTATTTTTTTAAAACCTTCTCCGGATTTTCCTATAATTAGTCCGGGTTTCTGACTGCGTATAATGACTCTTCCAAATTCGGGTTCAAATAGAATATCTCCAACAAGAGCATCTTTTGGGAGTATTTTTAATAGCATCTCTTTTGCTTTTATTTCAGGCACCATTATCAATTCATCCGGCATGATAATAATCCTTTTTCTTATTCTCGAGATTAATTCTTTTAATTGAGTTCCCCCTTCAAGAAAAAAATTCTTGCTCTTTGTGTATAATACAATGTCTGCGCCCTCAAAAATAAACTTTGTAATCATTGAATTTGGCGGTAGGAATTCCATAAATTCTTTCTTATCCATATTTTTATTTATTATTTAAAATAATTTTTATTGTCTGAGAACAGTTTCCATAACATTTCTTATGTATATTAATTTTATATGCAGACTCAATTGTTTGTGATTCAATTGTATATTGTATGTATAAATATAGATGATATTTTTATAAATATTTTCCTTATGCCTTTTTGTGGCATATAAAGGAGATTATTTTTTTTTTAAAATTCGATGCACCAACATAGAGTATCTCTAATTGCCGTAGCGATAGAGAATGCAAATATGGGTCGAGCAAGGTCAATTGGAGTGTAATAAGTAGAGGTAAAGATAATTGCCTCTATAGAGATACGAAGCCGCAATAAATGATTTATCAACTCATAGATATGTGGTTAAATAGATATTATTCATAAAACATAACCATTCGCATCCTCAATTAACCCAAATCCCGAACATAATTTACTTGTGTCTATATCACAATCTTCTATAGAGATATCAGTAACTTCACTTAAGTATTCAATATAAGTAAAAGAACCGATTTTTTCAAATACAAATTTATGCGAAGAATAAGACTTTAAAGAGATAAAAACTTTCCCTTTATTTGCTGTAATTATCCACCGTGGGTTCTTTTTCCCGAATTTTTTTATATTTAAATCTTTGAAAATATATTTTTTATCTTTTGTATTGTCGTAAAATGTAAGCTCTGAAGATAATTTGTGAGTAAATACAGATATTTCTATTCTTGGTTCATAGTAAGATATAATAGAGCCATTTGAAAATACAATTCTTCCCCAGTACCAGGGGACAAAAGGACCAACTACAATAACTTTTTGAACATAGCATTTCCCTGTGAATTTTTCTCCATTTAATATTCCTGTAAAATCAAAATACAGGTTTATTAAAGCAAAGCCGGCAAATGACTTAAAATAGCTGCTAAACTCAAAAGACTCTGAATTATATTCTGGTTTTATTATTTTAAGATTAGCAATCTCTTTCTTCTTTTTAGATATATTGAGAGAATAATTGGGGAACATCCCTTTGTAGTATATTTTGTCGTGTTTATTAGAAGCCATAATATTGTCAGGATTTGTTGTTATCAAACTTTCACCATCCAATATCAAATTTTTTTTATCATCATAACACCAAACAGTCATATAACCATTTCTTCCGTTATGTCTTTTGCATCTCACTTTTTTCTTATTTATTTTTATAGTTTCAGAACTATCTCCAAACATCACAAGGAGCTGTCTTTTGTCTTCGGGTTCTGTTGATGCAAATTTCATAAACCAGTATTCTTTTCCTGTGGGCGGCAAATCTTCAAAACAAAAAAACATGGGGTCAATTTCCTGCGTGGAATTTTTTGTTTTTTTAAGTTCAATTAAGGACTTATACTTTGAATTAATCTGTTCAATTTTTTCTTTGAAGTGCTTTTTTTCAATACTTGATAAGGATTGGGTGTATTTATTCAGAGTATTGACTACATCATCTGTTATTTTTTTTATTACCATATTTTATTACATTATGTAAATTTGGGATACGAGCATTAATTATTTTTTAACTTATTTCAGTTTTTTGTGAAATTTAGGGCTAAAAAAAATCATCCCAATAATTTTTTTATCTTTTCACCTGTAACTTTTTTCATACTTATCATTTTTCCAAACCAACCAAGATACATTTCAATCTGTTTATATTCTGCAGTTAATCTTAATAATTTTGGATTTTTGTTTTTTTCTTCTATCCTATCCAAATGCTGGATGAGGGGATTAATATCGTGTTCTAATTGTCTTTTAATTACTATGTTGAATGCTTCAATAAAGGATAACTCTAATTCGTATAATTTTTCCCTTCCCTCTCCTCTAATAGACCTTATTAAATTTAATGACTCAAGAATTTTCAGACTAGGACTTACCAAACTTAAAGTGTATCCTGTTTTTGTTGCTATATCTTTTTGGGAAAGAGAACTTTCTGTAAATAAAAGCGCCGCCCATACTCTGCCGGCAGGTTCTCCAAGACCCCACTGTTTAGAGATTTTTCCGGTCCTGTCAATAAACTCTTTTTCAATTTTTGATATGTCTTGCTCCATTGGATTCACAAATTTCAGTTTTTAATGAAATATAAATAACTATAGTTATAAGTGTTACTGTTTTTTGGACTATAAATCCTATCCTGAAATAATTTTTCCCTTATTTTCTTCAATGGTTGTATTTTTATAAATATTTTCTTTATGCCTTTTGCAGGGTGATGTTGTATAATACGCATATTTGGCTTTTTATAAAAACATAATTTTAAATAAAAGGATTGTTTAATAAGAGCATGGAAATTCCAAAATATATTCAAAAAGCAGTCAATGAGCAAGAATTACACATTTTATCAACTTCGTCATTTAAAGCAATACCAAATATTATTTATTTGAAATTTCTTAAAGTGTATAATAATGAACAGATTTTGATTGCAAACAATAAATTTTTTAAGACAGAAAAAAATTTAATTGAAAATCCAAGAATTGCTTTTGTTGTGTTTGATAAGGAAAACAGAAAAGCATATCAAATCAAAGGAATTGTTGAAATTCACAAAAAAGGCAAAATTTTCGAAGATGTTGTTAGGTGGGTTCATAAAACCAGATCGGATATAAATCCCAAATCCGCAATATTACTTAATGTTGAAGAAATTTATTGCGGAGCAGAAAAAATTTTTGGAAAATAAAATTCACATGTTGCTCCAAAAAATACATCCTTCTAATCCTAAAATCTTTTCTTCAACTCTTTAATATCATCATCTTGGATTTTTGCAAATAATGGCTTTGCTTCAGTCAAAACAATATTTTTCTTTATCATCAAAGGAATTTTACTTTTTAGCGCATTATTTGGATTGAATTCCAAATCAATCTGTTTTATGCTTTCTTTTGTTTTGGTCGGAATAAATGGATGGAGTAAAACACTTGTATTGAGCAAAATACAGAAGGAGAACCACAAAACATGATTTGCTTCCGTTTTTTTGCTTTCATCTTTGATTAGTTCCCACGGCTTGTTTTTCTGAAAATACTGATTTCCTAATGAACCAATATTTAGTGCATTTCTAAGAGATTCCTTTAAATTGCCCTTGATGTTTTGAGAAAAATAATTATCAATATTTTCTTTTATTTTTTCTGCAATTTCTTTTTCTTCTTTTGTCAATCCTGTTTCATCCAGTGCAGTTATCTGACCGAATCTTTTTGCGATTGAGATTATCCTGTAGGCGAAATTTGCGTAATTTGCAATGAGTTCGTTGTTTATTTTTTCCATGAATTCATGCCATTCAAAATCGCTGTCCTTTCCTTCAGGCAAAACTGATGATAAATAAAAGCGCCATGTATCGCTATTGTATTTTAGTTTTAATACATCATCGCAGAATACACCGTGATTGTTTGATTTTGAAAATTTTCCCTTTTCGTAATTTAAGAATTCATTTGAGTAAATGCGCGACGGAAGATTCCATTTTTTGTTGCTCATCAACTCTGCTGGCCAGATGATTGTATGGAATGGGACATTGTCTTTGCCCATAAAATGAATAATATCTGTATCTTTATTCTGCCAGTAATCTTTGTAGTTCAGATTGTTTTTGTCGCAGTAATCCTTTGTTGCGGCAATATAGCCTATTGGGGCGTCGAACCATACGTAAAAGACTTTGTCTTCATAGCCATCAAGAGGTATTTTTACACCCCATTTTAAATTTCTGCTGATGCATCTTGGCTCTAATCCATCTTTAATCCATGCAAGAGGCAGGTTTTTTTCAATACCTCTGAAATTTTTGTTTTCTTCAATGTATTTTTGGAGTTTTGCAGAGAATTTTGGCAAATCCAAAAATAGGTGTCTATCTTTTTTTATAAGGGGTTTTTCCCCGCAAAGCTTGCATTTTGGATCTATCAGTTCTTCAGGATTTATGAATTTTGAACAACTGTCGCACTGGTCTCCTTTTGCTCCCGGCTGTTTGCAGAAAGGACAAGTGCCTTCAACATAAGAATCCGGAAGATATCTTTTACAATTAGGACAGTAAAGCAAAGCAATCTCTTTCTCACAAATATATCCTTGTTTGTGCAAATCCAAAAATATTTCTTTTGTCAGTTCATGATTTGATTCTGAGCTTGTCCTTCCAAAATAATCCACTTCAATATTGAACCAATCAAGGATGTCTTTTATTTTTTTGTGCATTATTTTACAGTATTGCTCTTCATTCATTTGCTTTTTTTCTGCTTCTATTTCTGTTCTGGTTCCGGACTCGTCTGTTGCGCAAATATAAAGAACATTTTCGCCTTGTAATTTCAAGATTCGGGTGTAGATGTCTGACCTCAAAAGAGGGATAAAATTACCCAGATGAGGGATGTTGTTAATATATGGTAATGCTGAAGTGACGAGATATTTTTTTGCCATATTGAATTTTGCATTGAAATTTTAAAAACATATTAATGAGCTGTATTATCATCAACATTAATTATTCATTCTTCAAATACACATTTAAGAAATTCTACTTTTCAGAACCCATTTATTTTTCTTCAGTTATTTTTTCAATCATAAACTGTGGCAATTTAAAAGAAGCATAGTGTATATCTTTGTTGTAGTAGTTTGTTTTAATATCAAAATCAAAATTTATCTTTTTCATTAGAATAATTGTCTTCCATAATATTATGGCTAAATCAAAATTTATAAATCTATTTATTTCAGAAAGATACTAGAGAAAATACAGAAATCAGTTTAATATCCATAATAATCGTATAATAGCCCCGGGAGGATTCGAACCTCCGTCACAAGGTTCAGAGCCTTGCATCCTTGGCCACTAGACTACAGGGCTATATATATAATATTTTATTGCATACTTTTTTAATAATACGCATTCAATAATATATGATAAAAAAAGAAAAAGCGATTAACTTAAATGTACATATTCATCCTTCATCAAAAACGAGAAAAATAGAATGTTATGAAGATAAAATAGAAATATATCTTAAAGAAAACCCAGAAAAAAATAAAGCAAATATAGCATTGTTGAAATTGCTTAAAGATATATTTCATACACAAATAACGATAAAAAGAGGATTATCTAGTAGATACAAAGTAATATCGATAATCGGAAAAGAAAAAAAGGATGTTGAAAAAACACTCAAAGAGTTAAGTTGACTTTTTCTTAAAAATAAAAAAATAATGGTGATTAAATGGCTAAATTAGCTCAAACTATAGCAAAATATGTAATAAACGGAAATTTTATGGTTGACGGAATTGTTGAAAAACATGATGTTATCGGCGCTTTATTCGGACAAACAGAAGGTCTTTTAGGACAGGATCTGGATTTAAGAGAGTTGCAAAAATGCGGGAAAATAGGACGAATAGAAGTATCTATAAATACGCAAAACGGAAAAACAACAGGTAAAGTTCTTCTTCCTTCAAGTCTTGATATTGCAGAAACAGTTTTAATAGCTGCTTCATTGGAGACAGTTGAAAGGATAGGTCCATGTAATGTATCTGTCAAGATAGAAAGTGTGGAAGATTTAAGGGAAAGTAAAAGAAAACAGATAATTGACAGAGCAAAAGGTTTGCTGTCCAGAACAATGTCTAAATTACCAGACACATCTACTTTGAGTGAGGAATTGATGCATTCTGTAAGAATAATGGAAATAAAGGAAGTTTATGGAATGCCTGCAGGACCTGAAGTAAAAACATCAGATGCAATTATTTTATGCGAAGGAAGGGCAGATGTATTGAATTTACTGAGGCATGGTGTAAAAAATGCAATAGCTGTGGGCGGTACAGCTATTTCAAAAGAAATACCTACACTTTGCAAGAAAAAAGAAGTGACTGTTTTTGTTGATGGAGATAGAGGTGGATCTATAATCATAAAAGAATTAAAACAAATCGCAGATATTGATTATATCACTAAAGCTCCGGAAGGAAAGGAAGTAGAGGAACTCACAAAAAAAGAAATTTTTAAATGTTTAAGAGACAAAGTACTGACTGCTTCTTATGTTGAGAAGAATGAAACTTCAAAACCTCATGTTGAAAAAAAAAGCAGCACAAAAACATTTTTTGGATTCAAAAAAAAACCGGTTCCTGTAAACAACACCAAACGCAATGAATTCACTCCTAATCCAATTCCAAAACAAATTGATGAAAATACAAAAGATTTCCTAAAAGAACAGTTGAATAAAATCATAGGCACAAAAGCAGCTGCACTTTTTCATGAAGACAATAAATTTGCAGGAAGAGTGCCCATAAAAGAATTAAAAAATGTGATTTCAAAGATAGAAAATCCTACAGTAATTGTTCTTGACGGAGAACTTGATTTTGAAATTTTAAAAACAGCAGAGCAAACAACAATAAAACATATTGCATGCACAGAAAAAACAAGTTTGACTTCATCGAAAATACACATTGTGTCATTATAGAAATATATAAATAGCTAAACACACATAAACTCTTATGCAGTGGTTTGAAGGATTATTTGAAGGAAAAATTGTAAGATGGAAATTGTTGTATTATTTCAGTTTTCTTCTTTTTATTTTAAGTACTTTATTTATTCCTTTTAACAAGACAATATCTGTCTTGATTTTGTTTTTTTTAATGGGTTTGTGGAGCAGAGTTCCGGGAATGATCGCTTTTTTTGCCCACCCAATGGAGATTTTCGATGTATTGATTATTACAATTGCTGTCAGTGTCAATCCATTATTTGCCGGAGTTTTCGGATTCTGTGGTATTTTAATTCCAAAACTTTTTGCACCACAAGAATGGTTTCCTTATGTGATTAGACACAGTATTGCGCGCTTTTTTTCCGCTTTTTCTGTTCCGTGGGCTTATGCTTATTTCGACGGAAGCTTTTTGCCTGTATTTATTGTCTTTACGATTGTTGACTGGATTATATATCTTGCGCTTGGTCCTTTTATTGAACCGGGCGGTTTTGCAGGTTTTATTGCGGGGTTGCCCTATGATGTGATGGTGATTCCTGCTGAACTGATATATACTGCATTGATTGGACCTCCGCTCAATATGCTTATCTCTGCAATTTTATCCGGGGGCGTGTCATTTAATATGACTTTGTTTTTGATGAGCGGTACGATTTTAGGTATGATGTATTTTACGAAAGGAATAAAACAATACCAGCAGGATAAAGAAGCAGGAAAAGAAGGGTCTTTGTTTTACAAAAAAGTAGAATATATTCTTTCTTTTGAGTTTATTTTTCATAAAAAAGAAGAGACCAAAATATCTGCATATAAAATTATCCAATCAATGAAGACTCTTTTGAATCCATTAATGATACACAAACAATTGCTCAATAACAAAAAAGAACTGCTTTTGAATCAAAAAGCACTTAATTTTATTTTAATGGACAATATTGATCTGATAAATTCAACTTCTCTAAAAAGAAATGTTCGACTGACAGGAGAAGAGATAGATAAAATGAAGAGAAACTTAATTTATATAAATGACGAATTGAACAAAAAAGAAGCTTCATTCAACAAGGACTTTTTTAAAATACAGGAAGAAATATACTCCTTTCTGCCAGATATACAGCAGGAAAAATCAACTAAACTAAATCCAAATTTAGTTATGGAAAAAAATCCAGATATAAAATCCGAAATAGAAAAAAAAGATTTGTCTTTTGACAAAGAAATCATTGCATTTAAAAAAAAATATGCGATTAAATACAAAACGCAGGAATCGCAAAATCTGAATTTAATTGAAGTGATTATAAGAAACAGAACATATTCTATTCCTTCAAAAATACCAATAGAGAGATATTTGTTTGATAAGAAAAAAGAAGTCTACAGATTTATTTCACAGGGAAAAATATAAATGCTGTAATGGAGATATATTTTTTGCTGTCTGAAGGCATATGAAGGAGGGATAAAGATTTGTTGAATTCAAGAGATCTCACAGCACACACCCAATATTCTTTTTCACTGTCAAAAAATAGATTCAAAAAAGATTTTCAATCACTAATATATCAATGACAATATTTTGGCACTTCACCTGTTTCAACATTATCTATTTGAAAAAGCATATCACAGTTAGGTTTTTAGAATAAAATCTTTTTTGAATTTCATATAATCTGTTAATTAACAAAACAAGCAAATGAGTTACTTTTTTAAACATTAAATCTATATTATTTTATGGTCACATCAACTAAATTAAAATATACCAATTATATTACAATAGGATTCATATTCCTGTTGTTTTACGCAATCATAAGTTTGGTCGGAATGTTTTATTTCCAATCTTCAGTAAGTTTATGGTTTTATGCAATTATCGGAGTGATTCTTGTAATTGGGCAATATTTTGTATCTCCGTGGATGCTTGATCGTTTCAATAAAATACAATTTGCAGATAAGAATGATGCATTGTATATGCAGGTAAATGAAGAAGCAAAAAAAGCAGGTCTGCCTCCTGTAAGAGTTGGATTAGACCCAAGCCCTGTTATGAATGCATACACTTACGGAAGGAATCAATCAACTGCAAGAGTTGTGCTTACAAAAGGACTTATGCAAAAAAACATAGACGGCAACTTGAGCAAAGATGAATTAAATGCAATAATCAATCATGAATTGGGCCATATTAAAAACAGAGATATGACTGTAATAACTATTGCATCACTTCTTCCTATGGTTGTTAGTTACATTGCATTTGCTTTGGTTCTGAATAGTGGAGATAACGACAATAATTCATTTGGTAGTGGTATCATGCAATGGATGATGGCTAATTTTGTTTCGCAAATAATCTATTTTATATTTAATCTTCCTGTGTTGTATTTAAGCAGATTGAGAGAATATGGAGCAGATGAATTCAGTGCAAGAACAATGCACTCTTCGGGTTATTTGATTAGCGCACTGGAAAAGATACACCAAAGCGTAAGTCTGCCCGATGCAAAAAAATATATGAATCCTTCAATGTCTTCTATGTATATAGATACAAAAGGAGCAATAGAATTATTTTCAACGCATCCAAATCTGGAAAAAAGAATTAGTTTTTTAAAAAAACTGAGGGTTTGAATAAATATAATTACTACTCAAATCCTTTTATTCCTCTCAAAGGCACAAAAGAAAAACTTCCAAATTCATGTTTTGTTATTGTGTTTTTTTGCTTGATTATTTTTGTCATTACAAGAGAATGAATATCATAACCCACAGGAGCAACCAATAGCCCATAGTCTTTTAATTGTCCTATCAATTCATCTGTGATTTTTGGAGTTGCCGCAGTTATTATGATTCTATCATACGGAGATTGTTTTTCATATCCAACAGAACCATCACCATGAATAATTTCTACATTTGTTATATTTTCTTTTTTGAGATTTGCTTTGGCGAATTCTGCAAGTTCTTCAATAATCTCAATGCTGATGATTTTTCCACCACTGCCGACAATTTTGCCCAAAATTGCTGCCTGATATCCAGAACCGGTTCCGATTTCAAGTATCTTGTTTTTTTCTTTTGGTTCAAGCAGGGATGTCATAATTGCAATAGTTGTCGGCTGAGAGATTGTCTGTCCTGCTAAAATCGGAAGCGGATAGTCTGCATATGCCTGGTCTTTATATTCTTCGAGTATAAAATTTTCCCTGTTCAATTCTTGGAATGCAGAAATTATTTTTTTGTCTGTTATGATTTTTCTTTTGATCCAGCCCTGAATTAATTGATCTTTATCCATAATTAGTTTTTTCACTATGTATTAAGAAAAAGAACTATTTTTTCTAATTTTTTCATCTATTGTTTTGCCCTCTTTATCCTTCCATTCAATCCATCCATTGGCTCTTCTTGCAAGAATTACAGCAGCAGATGCACTGGGTGAATTAAATGAATAATCTTCAGTAAAAACTAAAACCGAATTTTCCTCCTTTAAAATTCCTTTTTCAATTAAGTTTTTCCGCATATTTATAACCCAAGAACCAGCAGTTTTAGATTCTTTTAAATTAGTTTTTGAACCCTTAAAAACAACAAGTCCATCTTCGCCATATTCTCCAGTAGCATATGCATCTTTTCCTTTACAAATAACTATTTTTGATTGATCTTTTTTGGATTCTTCAAAAATAGGGAATCCTAGAGTCGCAATAAGAAGTTTTAAATCATCAAAAAAACACATTACAAAATCTTCATCTTGTTCAGTTAAACTTGATTGTGTTGGAATAGTATTGTTTTCTAATTCACATTTGTTGACTTTTTTTGCCTGCGAACAAGAATAATTTTCTAAATATTTGATATGAGCTTTATTTATATTTTGTTTTTCAGAAACAAAACAAATTATAGAATTCCAAAAATCTTTTGATGTATTATGTTGTTTTATTCTTGTTAGTAAAACTTCTGCTTCTCCAATATAAACTCTTGGTTTTCCAACTTCATTTGGTTCTCCTATCAAAAAATAGATTCCTGGATCTTGTAATTCTTTTCTTTTGGTTGCATCTGCTAATTTGTTTCTAGGGATAAAAAGGGCTTTAACGATGCCATCTTTAGTATCGCAAATTTTTATACTTCTTGGATTTGCATCTGGAATGTAAATTGAAATTGTTCTTCCTCTCATATTATTTATTCTTATTTAATATATTATAAATATTTCTCTATTTTTGTCAAAAATAATTTCATTAAACATACAAAAACAAAACCGTAATCATCACCCACAAGATCATTGCAAAAAGCATTTGTTTGTCCTGCAAAATTTTATCCGGCGTTTCGGCAAGCTGACCTTTATTAGAAAGATAAACATAGCGAAATATTGCAAAAGTTATTATAGGTAGTGTTAAAAACAAAAAATAATCCCGCAATATTTGGGTTACAGGAAATACAAAAATGCAATACATTGTGTAACAGACCAAAACCATTACAAGAGGTATGAAAATTAGTGTATCTATTATTTCTTTTGTATAAATTCTGAGAGATTCTCTTGTTTGCGCTGAACTATTTATTCTGAGATTAAGTTCGGCTTTTCTTTTTCCGAGCGCCAAAAACAGAGCGACAAAAAAACAAGACATAATAAGCCATGGTGATACTCTAACGCTTATAATAATTGCACCGGCAACTGCTCGTAATACAAAATTCATGCTTATCAACAGTACATCTAAGAAACAAACTTTTTTCAAAAAAAAAGAGTATGTTTGCGTAAGCAAAAACAAAGACAAAACAATCAAGCCAAAATTAAAATTAATCCAAAAAGAGACAGAGAATGAAAAAATTATCAATAATACAGCAAAAATAACAGCATTGGTTTTGTTTATTTCTCCTGATGCAATGGGTCTTTTTTTCTTTACCGGATGTTTTCTGTCCTTTTCTAGATCAACGATATCATTGATGATATAATTTGCGCCAGAAATAGAACAAAGTACAATAAAACCAATAGAAGTTATAATCAGATATTCTATATTGAACAGATTTTGGCTGAACACTAATCCGATAAAAATAACCAGGTTTTTATACCATTGATGTGGTCGCAAGAGCTGTAAGTATTTCATAATTATTCAATAGGATATTTGAATTCAGATATTATTAAAATCTGCCAAAAGCGGAGGAAGGTCAGATGGTTCAGTTAATTTGATAGGATATTTGAATTCATATATTATTAAAATAGGCACTTCCTGTCCGTCTTGTTGTGTTGTGTAATATTTTACAGGAACTATGCTTTCATTGTGTTTTTGTAGATAGTCCATTATCCATCCTGGGTTTTCTCCTTCAAAAACAGATAGAGTCAAATATTTGGGCCGATATATTTTGAGATTTTCTTCAAATAATGTTTTGTTATGTGATACACCTATGTTTCTTCTTTCTGAATAATATACATCCATTACTCCAGATTTTCCAAATATTACATCTCCTTTTTCAGAGTGCTCTTTTATCCATAAACCTCCCTCAGCAATTTCTTTAAAGGAATCATGCTTTGATTTTATCAACTCATCTGCAAAGGAAAATTGATAATACATTGTAAGACAGACAAGAATTATCATAATACTATTGCCTATATTTTTGTTTGAGTAGACAAATACATTTTTCCCTATGTATTCAATTCCAAGTGCAAGTATGATAAAAAAGAAAGGATATAGGGGCATCAAATATCTCGGTTCAAAATGCTTAATTAAAACAATCATAGATAAAAATAAAGTCGTAGATGAAAACAGCAGATAAAAGTAATTATTTCTTTCAGGGAATTTATGTACATATAAAGCTAGATATATCAATGAGCAAAGGAATAAAATAAAGATTCCTATATTTAGAAATGAATAAGGAATATAATTTACAAAAGGCATGATTCCTATTTCATATCCACTGAATGCTCCTCCTGCAATTTTTTGACCTGCAATAAACCACTCAAGAGGATTCCCATATTTTACATAGTTGTAAATCATGTATGGAATAAGAGGCAATAAGAAAAATAATCCAGCAATGTAATTTTTTATATTTGTAAATGCCTTTGTTTTTTCTTTAATCAAAACAATAAGACCTAATGGAATGACGGAAAAAAGCACTGTATTGTAAGTTAAATAGCCCAATCCCAATGCTACTCCTGATGCATAAAGATATTTTGTTTTTTCTTCAAAATATCCAATCCAAAATAGATAATAAATAAGAAGGACAAAAAATGTTGCCGGAACATCCAATAATATTCTTGCTGTAAAAAATATATGCAGGTAAAAAGACGAAAATAAAGCTGCTGAAGCAAGGGCGATATTTTTGTTGAATAATTTTTTTGCAAATAAATAAACCAATATTATTGTTGAAAAAGATATTATAAATTCAATGAAACGAAATGTAGTCTCTGTTGCTCCTAATTTATATAAAAATGAAGCTAAATAAGGAAATAACATCGGTCTGTAACTCCCCCAACTAGTCCAGCCAATTTCAGGGAGATCAAAGGCAAGCTGTTGTGCTTTCGTAAGATAAACAGCGGCATCCATCCAAAGAGCTTGATTGACAAATAGATATTTAAATCGGATATACGCTCCGAGTAGTAAAATCCCAATCAATGTAACATTATGCTTGTCGCTTAAAAATTTATCAATTTTTGATGCTTGTACAACATTGTCTTCAACAAGCTTTTTTTGACTTTTTTTGACTTTTTTATTTGTTTTTTTAATCATAATCTAAATCAGGACAAACAGTAGGGTCATTTAAAAACATTAATTTTTCAGGAGATTCAATGAACTCATACATTGGGGTTTTTTCTTCAAAACCAAAAAAGCTTGCCTTTTTTGGTGATGCGAAAACAGGTTGTGCTTTATAGTCTGCATAATTATCGTTTTTTTCCAATTTAAAACCACCGCCATTTTTCTGTAAAATATAAAATATAGCTCCTTTTCTCTCTTTTATTTCTTTGTATTCAGATTCAAATGCAGAAGAAACCCAGTTTGCCATGTATAAAAATTCATTTGATGTATTGATTGTAATATGTCCGTAATTTGGAGGGATAAATATCAGGTCTCCTTCTTTTCCTAAAACAAACACGCTTTTGAGTTTTTTGTTTCCTGCAAACTCTTCTTTTTTTTGAAGAAAAAATAAACCTTCTCCCTTAATGACTTCATAAACTTCCGGGTAGGAAAGTCCGTCCTTTGCAATTGGATGATAATGCCCTGCTGTTTTGACATATTCTTCTCCGAATATTGCCGGCTCAATTATAGTGATATCATACCTTAATTTATTTTCTTTTATTGTTTTTTCATGCTTTTTTTTGCATATGCCTCTAAACATAGAATATATGATTGTTTCTGGACTTTGCGTTATTGTGGAACCGCAAAACAGGGCTCGCACATCCTTTAATTTTCTAAAAAGAGGTTCATATTGTGTTTCTTTATTTTCATCAATAAGAATTATTTTCTTTTTTTCTTTATCAAAATGAAGATTTAAACCAGATAAATCTAAGGGTATCATAAAACTATTTTATTGGAAAACTATTTAAACATATATAATGAAAGAGAATATGAGACAAAAAGAAAAAGACAAAATTGTAAAAACAGGCGTTTTATTAATAGGTATTTTATTTATATTTTCACTAGTAGGTACTGCATTTCTTTATTCTAGTGATGGAGGGCAAACAGAACTTCCTTTAGATCCGCATTTAATCGAGCCATTAGGAGAACAGCAGAAATTTATATTATTTTCTTACGGGGGTTCTTTAATAACATTAAGATATCCTTCCAATTGCGATGAATCATGTTTAATGGCAAAACAAACAATATCAAGTTTTGTTATTGATTATGCTCCTTTCGTATATTTATATGAATACGACGGAGAAGAAGGAAATAATTTTGAAATAATGTATGAATCATATGGAGCAACAGAAAAATATAATTCTTTGGATGAAAATACAAGTCTGGAAATTCAGACAAATATATGTGATGCTCTTATTCCTGCTGGAAGGACACCAGCAGCTCAAAAATGCACCTTTCTCAAGGCAATGGAAAATTATTAATATTTATCCTGTTATTTAATATATTCAACTCTACAATATAGTAAATTTGCAAGGACTTTTTGTTAAAAAGTGACTCATGCGCGAAAATCTTTTGAATTTTCTACATCTTTTTTTGACAAAAAAGACTGTGGAATTCACTCCGAAGTGAATTCCTTTGTTCGCTCACTTTCATATTTTTTCGTTTCCTTACAAAAAATACAATAAAAGTTTCCTTACACAAAATACTACTTTTAATGTAAATAAATCATCATACACCAATTACGTGCTTTATTTACAACGAAAAAAAACCACAAAAATCGCTGGGCTTACACAATTTACCGCGCTTTTTGAGGTTAAAAGTGGCTCACTTCGGAATTTCCACTTCTTGCGAAAATTACAGGAAATTCCTTTGTTCGCTCACTTTTAATGCTTCTGCCGGGATTCGAACCCGAGTCACTGGCTTGAGAGGCCAGTATGATTACCAACTACACTACAGAGGCATATCTATATTATGAAGGACGCTATATTTAAAATAATAACGATTTGTTGTAAAAATAATTATTTTTTAGAATGTTATGAAATTGGCATAATTATTTTGTTCGCTCTGTATGAATTTTTTTCTGTAGTCTTACGCTAAATACATACAGAAAAACCATAAAAATCAAGTCTTACGACTTTTATTTTGCTTTTTAAGGTTATTGACGGTTCACTTTGAAATTTTCCTTTATGGAAAATTTCTGCGTTCACTCGTCAATAAAACCATGAAAATCGCTGGGCTTACGACAAATACCGCACTTTTCAAGGTTTTCGAATGTCGCTGCGGAATTTCCAAAAAGGAAATTCCTTTGCTTATCATCTGAAAATGGTCCGGATGAGAATTGAACTCACGATCTTCGCCACGTCAAGGCGACGTCATACCACTAGACCACCGGACCTTAAAAGTCTTTGCATTTGCAACAGCATTTATCATTAATAGTATCTCCTGCTATTCCATCTGTACATTCATCTACTATTGTACCAGTATACACATATTTATCTCCACAATCTACTGCGGCACAACCATCATCTAACTCGGTACTAATTAGAAAAGCCCCCTCGCCATGAATTGTCTTACACATTGTAACACTGATGCTTTCTCCACTGCTATCTTGAGTAGGTTTCATAATATCTTCATTTGCTCCGGTTAATCTTTCTGAAAAAATAAATACTAATGCAAAAGCGATAATTAATGCAACCATAATTCCAACGACGATTTTTATTCCTTGTTCCATATGATTATTACTTAACTAAACTATATATATTTATCCACATCTACAACAGCATATATCTAAGGCAGCACCTATTGAAGGACAGTTTGTCAGAACTACGCTTTTTGCTGATGTACATTGAGCAGGACAATTGTTAGCATTATCTGCCACTGTTCGCAGATAGAAGTTGCCGTCATCACAACAGCAATCTGGTGCAACTGCGCATACCCCTGCAGCTATATTTGCTCCATGAACGCCACAAATAACATTGCATGTAAGCTGTTTTGTATAATACTCACCTCCATTAAGTATGCATTTCATGCTGCTAAAACCATCAGAAGATTTATCTTCCTGTAGCTCTGCCTGTTTATTCAAATTCAAAATTCTACCTGATAATAAATAGACTACTCCGAAAGCTACAATCAAAAGACCCAGTATTACCAAAACTATCTTTATTCCATCTTCCATATCATAATATTATTTTAGCATTTGCAACAGCATGTTGGTGTTGTTGCATCACCTGGAACAGCAGGGGGATTACAATCATTATCTGCTGTATTTGAAGCCGGATTACAGTCCAGTGGTTTGCAGAGACCAAAGCCGGATATTTTATCAACGATGAAAAAGTCCCCTCCATGGCGTATACTGCACCATTCATCAGAAAGACCATCTGCTGAGTGATCATCTGTTCTTGAACTAGTTTCTTGTAATTTTTTGAAATTATTGGAAAATACTGTCAATATACTGAAAAGAATTATGAGTAATACCATTGCGACAATCACTAATTTATATCCTCCTTCCATATTATATTACTTTCCAAAGTTCTTTTTTGTTGTTTTATATTTATTTATTACATCTATTAAATCTTGTTTTTCTATTTGAGGCCATAATTTATCAATGAAATACAATTCAGAGTATGCGGCATGCCATAGAAGAAAATTGCTTAATCTATTAGAATATCCCGTTCTTAGGATAATTTCCGGGTAACTGCTTTGGTCAAGATAACTGTATTTTTTGATTGTGTCTTCAGAGATATCTTCTTTGTTTAATTTTCCTTTTTCTACATCTTCCATCATTTTTTTGAATGCATCTATGATTTCACATCTGCCGCTGTAATAAAATGCAATGTTTACAGTAATTTTTTTATGATTCTTTGTTTTGTTCTCAATTTTTTCTATTATATCCATTAGCTTTTTTTCAAAAAGAGATCTTTTTCCTATAAACCTAATTTTTACATCATCTTCATCTAATTTTATATTGCTGAGCATATTGCTAAAAGTTTTGTGAAATAATTTTTCAAGGACTTTTTTTTCAATTTCGCTACGGTTATAAGCATTTTCTATAGAGAATGTGTAAAGACTAATTTCTTTGATATTTTCTTCGCTGCACCATTGGACAAAATCTTCTGCCTTTTTCGCGCCTTTTGAATATCCATTAAATAATTCTTTAAAATGTTTTTTGACATATCTCCTATTGCCATCCATTATGATGCCAATATGATTGATTTGATTTTTATCCATATTAAAGTAAATATTTGCTGAATTTAATAAGTTTGGGAGTTTTCAATAATAATTTTGAAATTTCGATTAAATTTCCGCTATTTAAATGATTGATGCTTGTTGCTTTAATTAAATGAAATATTAGATTTAGTTCTTCATCAGACATTTTCTGGAAAGCATTTTTTATTTTATTTACGCAAGAGAGTTCTTTTCCTCTTTCATTCCACCACATTTTATTGTATTTATCTAAAAAATTATCTGAATAATTATTTTCTGATTTTGCTTCGCATATTACTTTAGCCGCTATTTTTGCTGCATAGGTTGCTTCATGCAGACCTCCACCATGAAGAGGGTGAACCTGTCTTGCGGCATCGCCTATTGCTAAAAATCCATTTGTGGTCATTTTTTTTAAAAAACCGCCGACTGGTATCGCTCCTGCATTTTCTTCCAAAATAGAACCTATTTGTAAACTGCTTTTGTTGCTGATCCATGCATCAAGATAATATTTTGCTGATTTCTCACAATTCGATAGTATGCCTATTCCAACATTTGCTCTTTTTTCTCCTTTCGGAAAGATCCATATATATCCGCCAGGAGCAATGGTTGCGCCAATGAAAAATTCAAGTTGGTGAGGATCTTTTAAATCAATATTTTCCATCTCATACTGGTAACCACTCATTATTTCATTAGATTTTGGAGGGCTTAAATTTAGTACTTCTTTTACTCTTTTTCCTTCAACTCCTTCTGCGCTTACAACAACATCTGATTTTATCTTGTATGTTTTGCCATTATATTCTATATTGACACCGCATATATAATTATCTTCTTTTATTAAATCAATAACCTCTGTGTTTACAAGTATTTTCGCACCGCTGATGGCTGCTTTTGATGCCATTGCTTTGTCAAACAATTTTCGCTCCAAAATATATCCTTTTTTTTTGTCTGAATCTTGCTTTATTTCTTCTCCACTTATGGTATAGACAATAGACCTATCTATGGTTTGCGCTATAAATTTTTCATTTTCCTCAAAACCTAAATTCAATAGCTGATTTTTTTCTATACCTTCTGCACACCTTTTTGGGGCTCCAATTTCAGGTCTTTTTTCAAGGATAAGAACATCCAGACCCTTTTGAGCACATAATTGTGCTGTTCTTGAGCCACCGGGTCCGGCTCCAATAACAACTACATCGTATTTTTCTTTTATATTGAAAGTAGATAACATATTATTCATATCATTAATAATGTATAGAGATATTTAAATATATTTTTAAAGGTTTTCGTTTTTCTTTGATTTGCTGAGTTTAAAAAAGCAAGATAAAATGGATACTAAAAAAGAAATTTTAGACAATGTTGTAAGCGTACTACTTGGAATACTATTTGCATTTCTGTTTTATAATGCCCTTGGTTTTGCATTAGGTACGCAAACTCCTCTTGTTACTGTTGTTTCCTGCTCAATGTATCCTGAACTTGATGTAGGTGATTTATTGTTGCTTAAAGGAATAAAGGATATCAGTGAATTAAAGACGGGAGATGATGGAGATATACTTGTGTATTATCAAGAAAATTTAAATAAATTGATAGTTCATCGCGTATGGGAAATAGAAAATAATACTGTAATTACATGGGGGGACAATAATTATGAAAAAGATACATGGGTTACAGATTTTGAAGAAATAAAGGGAAAAAAAATTCTAAAATTACCTTATATTGGATATCCCAGAATAATATTATTCAATCTTGCAAGAGGAACAAAAATGAATAAATGCAATCAGCTTTACGATCATAGATTTATAGAAGAAAAATAGGTGTATAAAAATGAAAATTTGCGAAAAATGCGGAAACCTGATGCTGCCTGTCAGGAAAGAAGAAGGATTATATTACATATGCAGAGTGTGTAAACAGGAGAAAAAAGCAGAAAAAGATAATTTTATCTTAAAAGAAGTTGTGCATAAGGAAAAACCACGGATAATTAAAACAGATGAAAATTCAGAGATGCTTCCTAAACTCAAGAAAAAATGCGAGAATTGTGGGAATGGTGAAGCATATTGGTGGAGTCAGCAAACACGGTCATCAGATGAACCAGAAACAAGATTCTACAGATGCACAAAATGCAAAAAAACATGGAGAGAATATAGTTAAATATTTTCTGTGATTGTATCTAATATGAAGACGATTATTGTTATAGGTGTAGGATATGTTGGACTTCCTCTGGCAATCCACATGGCGAAGCATTTCAAAGTGATTGCTTTTGATGTTAGGGAAGATCGGATAGAACAGCTTAAAAATAAATTTGATGCAAATAATGAAATTACAAAAGCAGAGTTTGAAGAAGTAGAAAATAATATTAACTATACTCTGGATGAAAAAAAAGTAAGTGAAGGAGATATCATAATAATTTCTGTTCCAACACCAGTAAAGAAAGACAAAACACCTGATTTAACATACCTTGAAGGTGCATCTCGTGTCGCGGGACGCAATATGAAAAAAGGAGCTATTGTTGTTTATGAATCCACTACTTATCCTGGCTGTACTGAAGACTTCTGCCTTCCTGTTTTAAAGTCAGAGAGTAAACTCAAATACAAAGAGGACTTTTTTATAGGCTATTCTCCTGAGCGTGTGAATCCCGGGGACAAAGAGCACAGCATAAACAATATCACAAAAATAGTTTCAGGAGACACAAAACAAACAATTGAAGAACTTGAAAAAGTATATTCTAAAGTAACAAAAGTGCATACTACTTCATCTATAAAAATAGCAGAATCAGCAAAAGTAATTGAAAACATACAGCGGGATATAAATATCGCATTGTTCAATGAATTTGCAATGCTTTTTGACAAAATGGATTTAGATACAAAAGAGATTTTTGAAGCAGCAGGCACAAAATGGAATTTTATGAAATATAAATGCGGCTTTGTAGGAGGGCACTGCATTCCTGTAGACCCTTATTATCTGGCTCAAAAAGCGCAGGAAATGGGATATTATCCCAAACTAATTCTGGCAGGAAGACAAATAAATGAAGAACTGCCTATATTTGTAGCAAAGAAAATAAAGACTCTTTTGGAAAAGCAAAACAAAAATCCAGGAGTTGTAAAACTATTGATTCTTGGAGCAACATACAAAGAAAATGTACCGGATTTAAGGGATTCAAAAGTTGAAAATATGATTGTATCATTGAAAGATTTAGGTATTAAAGATATTCATATATTGGAACCATTGATTGAAAATAAAACTATTTTTGATGTTGACAATAAAGAGCCAAAAGGAAAATATGATGTTGTTGTTTATGCTGTCAATCATAAAGAATTTAAAGACCTTGATATTTGCGGATTGGTTGGAGAAAAAAGTATTTTAATTGATTTGAAAAGAATATTTGATGATAAGAAAAAGGTATTAGAAAATATGAACTGCATTTATCATGGTTTGTAATTTTTAGAGTAAAGAATTTTTTTATGTATTTCAAATTTTTATTGATAATTTTTTCTCTTATTTTTCCCGATATTACAAACAAAAAATGATTCAATTATGAATTAATTCTTTTAAACCTTTCTTGTATTTATTGATATGGATGCAGAAGATTTTCCAAAAAAATACAATTCAAAAGAGACCGAAGAAAAATATATTAAATACTGGCAGGAAAATAAAATATATAAATTTGACAAAAAAGACACAAAAAAAAAGATTTATTCTATAGATACACCTCCGCCGACAGTTTCAGGAAAAATGCATTTGGGGCACAGCTTTTCTTATTCGCAAACAGATATGATTGCGCGATATAAACGAATGAAGGGTTTTAATGTATTTTATCCGTTTGGGACAGATGATAATGGATTAGCAACAATAATGCTTATTGAAAAGACAAAAAAAATAAGAGCAAATAAGATGGAAAGAGGCGAATTCATAGAACTTTGCTTAAAGACGCTTGAAGAATTAAGACCGCAATATGTACAGGACTGGAAAAGAATCGGGCTTAGCGCTGATTTTGACTTATTTTATACAACAATAAACGAGCATTGTAGGAAAATATCACAGGAAAGTTTTATTGATCTTTACAAATCAGGAAGAATCAAAAGAAAAAATTCCCCTATAATGATTTGTCCAAAATGCAGGACTGCTATTGCGCAGGTGGAATTAGAAGATGCAGAAAAAGACTCTTTTTTGAGTCACATAAAAGTCCAGATAATTGGAACAAAAGAGCATTTGGTTTTTGCGACAACAAGACCTGAACTTCTTCCGGCATGCATTGGAATCAGTGTTCATCCAGATGACCAAAAATACAAAGATTTAATTGGAAAATATGTAAAAATGCCACTTACAGGGGCAAAGATACAAATTACTCCCGATGAAGAGACCGACATGAATTACGGAACTGGCGTTGTATATTATTGCAGTTATGGCGGCATGGAATGCATAGAATGGATGAGCAGGCACACTGATGTTGAGCCGATTAATGTAATGGATGTTAATGGAATATACAATTCAAAGGCAGGAAAATATGAGGGCTTAAATTCAATCAAGGCGCGAACACAGATAATAGAAGATTTGAAAAAAGACGGATGTTTGGTAAAGCAGGAGCCGATAAAACATATCGTCAATACTCACGAGCGTTGCGGAACAGATATTGAATTTGTTGCAACAGAACAGTGGTTTATTGAATATTTAGATTTGAAAGATAGATTGCTTGAAGCAGGAGCCAAATTAAACTGGAATCCTTCTCACATGAGAAATAGACTAGATAATTGGATAAAAGGATTAAAGTGGGATTGGTGTCTTTCGAGACAGAAAAAATTCGGTGTCCCAATCCCTGTTTGGTACTGCAAAAAATGCTCTGAAGTTATTATTGCAGATAAAAAACAATTGCCTATTGACCCACTTGAGGATAAACCTCTTCTAAAAAAATGCCAAAAATGTGGATGTAATGAGTTCTTGCCGGAAAAGGACGTTTTGGATACGTGGGCAACTTCTTCTATGACTCCTCAAATTGCGGCAAAATTAGTCCCGGAAAGATATAATGATATATATCCAATGGATTTAAGACCGCAGGCGCACGATATCATAAGCTTCTGGCTTTTTAACACTATGGTAAAGTCGCAATTGCACAACAATATCAACCCATGGAAAGATGTCATGATAAGTGGATGGGCTCTGGATCCAAAGGGGAAAAAGATGAGCAAATCTAAAGGAAATGTTATTGAGCCTCAAAAAATGATTGAAAACTACAGCGCAGATGCAATTCGTTACTGGGCTGCAAAATCCAAATTAGGGGATGATGTGTCATTCAAAGAAGAGGATCTAAGAACAGGAATGAAACTCTGTATAAAATTATGGAATGCAAGCAAGTTTTGCATTTCTCATTTAACAGAATGCAAACAAGATGAAATAAAAACAGACAATATTTATGAAATTCTCGATATTTGGATGATGGAAAAGACAAATCAACAAATAGAAAAAGCAACAAATTATCTTGACAATTATCAATATTCTGCTGCAAAAAAAGAAATAGAATTTCTGTTTTTCAATACATTCTGCGACAACTATCTTGAATTTATCAAATACAGAATTTACAATGAAGAATTGACAAAGAGCAAAAAAAGTGCATTGGCAACTCTAAATTCTGTTATATTTGATGTTTTGACAATGTTTGCTCCGTTTATTCCATTTATTACAGAAGAGATATATCAATTATCTTTTAAGCAAATCAAAAAAGAAAAAAGCATCCATTTATGCAGTTGGCCTAAATCAAAACCAACAGGAGATAAACAATGCTTAAGAACAGGGGATTTGTTTTGCGAAATTATTGCACAAATCAGGCAATACAAAAACAAAAACAATCTGTCTCTCAAAACTCAAATAAAGCAAATCAAAATATTTTTGAAAACAAAAGAAGAAAAAGAATTGATTGAAAAAATAATTGAAGATATTAAGGGCGTAGGGATTGTTGAAAAAATTAGTTTGTATGTAAATGAACAGCAGGAAGAAAATATTTTTGTCACATTTTAAGATATGTTTTATACTATGCTGTAATATCAAAAACCAGCACTTTTTCAACACATGATTTTTGAAGTTCCTGGGCTTGTTTATGTTCATTTAGAAGACCATAATTGCCAATATCCTCTTTCTTTTCAAAATGCATTATGACACAATAATTAAAACCACAATCAAGATGTTTTTTAGAACTCGTATTTTTTCCATGCTCTATTTTTGTTAAACCAGACAATTTATCTATGCATTGCACGAATAAGTCCATTATTTCATCAATTGTATCTTGCGGTGTGTTTTGCCTGAATTTGAAAAGCAATATGTGTTTTATCATAAATATAAGACACACAAAGATATTTATAGTTCAATCAATATAATATTATCAATATGAATTTTGAATTATACAATCTGCCGACTGGAAATATAATGATTGCATTTTCTGACAAAAATTTAAGTGTCGGCACGTTGGAACTTAATCCAAATCAGGAATTACTTAAACACAATCGTCCTGTTATAGAATCCTTGTTTCAACTTGAAGGCAGGTGCGTCATGAAATTTTTTGAAGAATATGGAGATACAAAAGAAGTAATTTTAAATGAAGGAGATTCAATAAATATAAATCCGGGAAAATACCACATTCACTCCAATCCATATAATGAAAAGTCCATTACTTTTTGGAAAGCAAACGGAGACATAACAAAAATAATTGACAATATCCGAAATAACAGCAGGATGTAATTTATACATTTATTCTATATTTACAAGTACAGAAAGGAATAGAAGTAATTTTTCATTCTAATTCTTCAACCCTGTCGACAAATCCGTCGTTGTTTTCATCAATTCCTTTTATTATTTTCGAAAAGATATTTTTATTGTATTTATTGCCTTTTTCAAATGAGTTTAATTTATTTATCAGGAAAAATACTGCGGCAGCAGTTCCGATTCTTCTTCGACCGCCGAAAATAAGGATTTCTGCATATTTGTTGAATGGGTTTTTTGTTTTTTCTATGAAACCGCAATTTTCATCAGAATATTCTTTTTTTGATATTGATGAATACAGTGCATGATAAAAATTATCTTTTTTTACAAATTTTACAGCAAGAGATTTATTCATGAGTTCAGCAGTTTTATTTATTGCAGGACCTCCAACAATTATAAGATTCTTCTTTAAATCTTCTTCTTCTATTTCTGTATCGTATTTAATATTAGATATATTGGCAGAACAATTGCCAGCAAGACCACCCATAAAAAGTGCAACAAGAATTGCCTGTTTTTCATCTTCAGCTTTTGCCATTTGTCTTCCATGATGGAAAGGAGAGCCCAATACAAATACCGTTTTTGAAAAATTGTTTTTCGTAAAATTCAACAAAAAATCATCTTTGATTTTGTTTTTTTCTATTGCTAATTTATTCCACAAAACAAGTGCTCCATCTGAAGAGCAAGTATAATATTTGGCAATTAATCCACCGTATTTTTCTTCTCTTGTAACATCAATCAATTTTGTTTTTTTTAGAAGATTAATATAATAATATACTTTTTGCTCATTCATTTTTAGAAGCTGAGCAATTTGTTTAGGATACATTTCCTTTTCCGATAAAATTTTTAGAATTTTTATTGCATTTTCAGAAAGAGATTTTATATTCTGAACTTCTATTTTCTTTATATTGTAGGTTTTGTCGTCTTTTCCCTTTATAGCATAGTTCATATTTTATTCTTTTTTAAGATTCATCAATTGGAGTTTGTATTTTGGAGTGGATTCAAATAATTTATTAGATATATTAATTAAATCAATTTATGCGCTTATTATTATATATGCCTATGGCCTCTATTAACTTTATATATTTTTCATCAGTAGATGTCTCCTTTCCTTATTAGGGATAATAACATCATAAATCCCAGAAATGCAGCAAAAACAAATCCCAAAATTCCAAGTATCGGAAAGTCGAATAACAATAATCCTTTGCCTGTTAACATAATCAATGCAGATGCAATGATAATTGCAGAAATAATTATGGCAAAAGAAATTCGATTGGTTACTCTTTCCAGTTCATTTGAAATTATTTCCAAATTTTTGTGTTCTAAGTTTACTGTCATTCTTTTTTGACCGATGTTATCCATTAGATTCCTCAAAGATTCAGGCAATTCATCCAAAAGATATTCTATGTCAAAAAAAGCATTTTTTAACTTATCTGCAATTCTTTTCGGACTTACTTTCTTTGCGATAATCTCTTTTATATATGGCTTGCATTCTTTAATTGTGTTGAAATTATGGTCAAGATTTCCCCCATTAGATTCAACCAGAACCAATGCCCTTCCATAGAAATACAAATCGCGCGGTATTTTTAGCCGGTATTTGAAAAATATGAAAAACAAATCCTGTATAAATTGTCCCATTTTTAGATTTTTAAGAGACAAAGAATAATAATAATCTTTCAAGTCATACATATCTATTTTTAGATTATCAATATCAACATCCTGTGTTATTACATGCATTTTTTTGAATTGCTTGATTAAATTTTCAATATCTCCACTAATGACAAATATAAATAAATTGGAAATATCATCCATTACAGATGGACTGAATCTCCCTATCATTCCAAAATCAAGAAGAGCAAGACGATTATTTGGAAGAATGTACAGATTGCTCGGGTGCGGATCCGCATTAAAAAATCCATGTATATAAACCTGTTTAAAAAAAGCTCTTGTCTGCAGTTTCGCAATCTTTTTTTTATCAATAGGAAATTTGTGTTTTCTTTTATTGTTGAATAAATCCTTTAATTTTTCACCGTCGATAAATTCCATTGTCAGAATATGTTCTGTTGTATGCGTCCAGATAATTTTTGGAACAAAAATATCTTTTTCTTTTGAAAAATTATATCTGAAAATGTCAGCGTTTTTCCCTTCAACAACATAATTTAACTCCTTATGAATATACCTGTCAAATTCTTCTATAATTGTTTTTAAATCGCCGTATTTTGAAAATACAGGTTTTTCCACAGCATTGAGCAGATAATACATTATTCTCAAATCACTTTCTATTTTCTGTTTTATATTGATTCGCTGAACCTTTACAATCACTTTTTTGTTATTTTTTAATATAGCGGAATAAACCTGTCCTATAGATGCAGAAGCAATGGCTTTCCTGTTAAATGATTTGAATGATTTGTCGATGGGTTTTTTTAGTTCTCTTTCAATTTCTTTTTCTGCTATGCTAAAAGCAAAAGGAGATACATTATCCTGAAGTTTTTCTAATTCTTTAGCTATATCTACTCCAACCAAATCCGGTCTGGTACTCATCATCTGACCTAATTTTACAAAAGTGACTCCGAGTTCTTCAAACATTTTTCTTATTTTTTCGGGCGTGGAAAGTTCACTCAATTCTTCGTTTTTCTTAAACATTGAAAAAAAGCCGATATCCTGATTTTTGTCAAGAACATAAGAATAACCATATTTTACAAAAATTTTTAATATCTCTCTGAAACGTCTAGCATCCTGTATTTTTTTTAGCATATAAGATAAATAGATATTAAACTATTTAAAAAAATCTGCTTTTATTACAAATAAAAAAATAAGGAAAAATTAACATGTCTTCTGTGTAGTTCTACTCATTCTACAACTTTTTGTTATACTTGCTTCTGTTGTTGGTTCTAATAGCATAAGAGTAAATTCCCATCCTGCGCCACCAGTCCAGGGAAAAGAATTTGTGGCTAGAATAGATACTGCTTCACAACTTTCTCCCGGAGCAAGAGCATTTCCCACACAAGGTCTGGCAATAGCATTTTCATCAAAAACAGTTACTAGTTTTCCTCGCGGAATTCCATTATAATGTATTTCTATATTGTCTATTTCTCCTGAAGTATAAGTATATTGTCCATTGTTCCTAAGCATAATATGCATAGGTGAACCAATAGCTGTTGTCCATGCAGCATCAATAATCAAACTAGAACTTGCTTTTTTTTTCATTTCTTCCTGCTGCTTGGTAACATCATCCTGTATTCCTTTCTGCATCTTTGTCAGCCAAACAAATGCAGCGCCGGCAATTGCTACGGTCATCATCAATAATAATACTACTGCTATTATACCTTCAACACCTTTTCGTTTCATCATAAAAACATCTCATTATTTGTTTATTTATTTAAAAAAAATAAAAAAAAGAAGGCTGAATTAACAGGTTATTTGTGCATTACTATTCATCCTACAATATTTTGATATACTGACTTCTGTATTTGGTTCTATCAATCTTAGTGTAAATTCCCATCCAGAACCTCCTGTCCATGGAAACATATTTGTAGCTACTAGCGATAGAGCTTCGCATGTCTCTCCCGGAGCAAGAGCATTACCTACACATGGACTTGTTGGAATAACAGCATCATCAAATATTGCTGCTAAATTACCCTGAGGAACACCATTGTAGTGTATCTGCATAGCATCCATTTCAGTTGCAGTATAAGTATATTGTCCATTATTTCTAATTGTAATATGCGTAAGACCTCCTAGAATTGTTGCCCATGCTGCATCTACAACCAAACTAGCACTTGCTTTTTTTGTCATCTCTTCTTGCTGCTTTGTAATATCATCCTGCATTCCTTTCTGCATCTGTGTCACCCACATAAAAGCAACTCCGCCAACGGCTACAGTCATCATCAATAATAACACTACTGCAATAACAGGTGTTACTGCTTTTCTTTTCATTACCATATTTAATCACACATTTTTTATTTTTATTATATGTATATTTTTTGTTATACAAGAAGTATTTAACCAACAAATATATATAGTTTTCGATTTTGTTTTCCTATTGGGTGATGTTGCACAACATCAATTATATATGCACCAAAATCCATAGTTCTCTATGGGAAAAAGAAAAACACCAATTAACTGGAAGCAGTACAACAAAGAACTCGTAAGAAGAGGCAAGA
>DAOVUW010000042.1 GCA_030632385.1 Candidatus Nanohalarchaeota archaeon | reverse complement strand
TTATTGAAAAAAGAACAGAAGAAGCTTATTCTGTGGCTAAAAAGGTAAAAGCAAAAGGCATTGATATTGAAGATGAAATAACAATTCCAATTGCAAAGGATTTGGCTGCAAGGGTAGAAGGACTTATTTCTTCTTTTTACCCAATAATAAAAAATTGCGGGATACAGGACGGGATAAGAGCACTTGAAAAAAAATATGGCAAGAATTCTGAGAGAGTTGCGCTTGAAGCAGGAAGAGATATTGCGCTGGAAAAATATGTTAAATTTGAATCTAAAGAAGAAGCGCTCGAGATGGGTTTGAGAATCTCTGTCGGTTATCTGACACAAGGAGTAGTTACTGCGCCACTTGAAGGCATTTCAGAAGTCAAATTAAAGAAAAATTCTGACGGGAGCCAGTATGCTGCTGTCTATTACGCAGGTCCAATAAGATCAGCAGGCGGAACAGCATCTGCATTAAGTGTTGTTGCGTGCGACTTTATAAGAAAGGCAATGGGGATAGCAGATTATAAACCTGAAGAAAAAGAAATAAGACGATATGAAACAGAAATTGAAGATTATTCAACAAGAATTGTGGAAAAGCAATATCACCCAACTCCTGAAGAAGTTGAAATGATGATTACAAATATTCATATTGAAGTTACAGGAGACCCAACAGAGCGTCTTGATGTTTCCAATTACAAGGATCTACCACGGGTCGAAACAAACAAGATTCGCGGGGGAATGTGTCTTGTTTTTTTGGACGGGGTTCCTCTTAAGGCAGAAAAATTATTCAAGAGAATAAAAAAATATCCAAAAGATTACAATTTAAGCGACTGGCTTTGGCTTGAAAAATTCATTAAATTAAAGCACAAACTTCATTCTGTTGCAAAAAAAGGAGACGGTGAATCAGAAAAATACACGCCCAATACAAAATACATGTCTAAAATCATCGCAGGAAGACCTGTTTTTTCTTTTCCAAATACAAAGGGCGGATTTAATTTAAGATACGGAAGATCAAGAACAGGCGGCATTGCTTCAACCTCTGTCCATCCATGCGCCATGCATCTGCTTGAATTTATTGCAATAGGAACTCAACTCGCAGAAGAATTCCCGGGAAAAGCAACAGTCGGTACAGTGTGCGATACAATCAATGCTCCTATTGTGAAATTAGAGGATAAAAGCATTGTACTTTTAGACACAAAAGAAAAAGTTAAAAAATATAAAAGTTGCGTTGACATGATTTTGTCTCCCGGAGATATGCTGATTCCTTTTGGCGAGTTTCTAAATAACGGTCACATTTTGATTCCATCTTCTTATGTGGAAGAATGGTGGGCAAAGGAAGCTCAAGAAGCAATGGACAAAATAAAATTAAAAGAAAATGAAAAGCAGGATATTTTAAAATACATGGCAAAGCCATTTAAAACACCTGATTTTTTGACAGCTCTTGAAATATCTAAAAAACTAAATATTCCATTGCATCCGCAATATATTTTTTTCTGGCACGATATTTCTAAAGAAGACTTATCTAAATTAATCAATGGATTAAAAAAATCAATAGAAAATCAGAATAGTTCGGGAGATATAGTATTTGATTTGATTTCATTAGAAAATACAGGAGCAAAACAGATTTTAGAGGATTTACTCGTTCTGCACAAAGTGTTGAATGAAAAAGTAATTATAAAAAAAAATACAGCTTATGCCCTTTTGTATTCAGTAGGATTGATATCAGAAGAAAAAGATTTTTCCAATAATTTTACTGAAATCATTCAATCTATAGACACAAAAAAAATAGAAAAAAAAATAACAAAAGCAGAAAATATAATGGATGCTGTAAATATTTTGGCTGGAATAACAATACCAAAAAAGGTACCTCATAGAGTCGGTCTAAAAATGGGAAGACCAGAAAAGGCAGAAAGAAGAATCTTAAAAGGAAGTCCACAGGCATTGTTTCCATGCGGTCACGAAGGTGGAAAGACAAGAAATATAATGGAAGCTGCGGTAAAAAAAACAATTAATTCAAGGGTTTCAAATTATGTCTGTCCAACATGCAGAAAAAAAATGCCTTTTCCTTTTTGTTTTGATTGCAATACAAGAACTGTTTTGACGCCGACAAAACAAGAATCCCGCTATGGTGGCTCAAATGATCTTGAGTTCAATTACAGCAACATGGAACTTAATATCGCTGATTTGCTAAAAAAGGCAATGAAAAACATCGGTGATGAATCCAGACCAAAATTATTCAAAACAGTTCGTGGAGTAATGGGAAAAGATAGAAATGTTGAATTCATAGAAAAAGGACTTTTAAGATGCAAATACAATTTGTATGTAAACAAAGATGGCACAATACGATATGATTCAATGAATGTACCTTTAACTCATTTCAAACCAAAAGAAATATCAGTGAGTATTGAAAAATTAAAGCAATTAGGATATTTACTGGATAAAGATAATAATCCTATTAAAGACAAAGAACAAGTAATAGAACTGAAACCGCAGGACATAATTGTATCCGATAACAGTATTTTTTCAGGAGCGCAATATTTAATTAACATCTGCAAATTTGTTGATGAACTTCTTGTAAAATTCTACAAAGAAAAACCATTTTATAATGTTAAAACAAAAGAAGATTTATTGGGACATTTGGTAATTGGTCTTGCTCCACATACATCTGCCGGGGTTATGGGACGAATCATTGGTTTTACTCCTGCAAAAATAGGTTATGCCCATCCATTCTGGCATGCTGCAAAGAGGCGAAACTGCGACGGCGATGAAGATTCTATCCTGCTGTTGATGGATGCTTTGCTTAATTTTTCGAGGACTTATCTGCCGGATACAAGAGGAGGGCGTTCAATGGATGCACCGCTTGTATTGACAAGCATAATGAATCCCGAAGAAGTGGATGATGAATCCTGGAATGTAGATATAGATTCTTCATATCCTCTTTCTTTTTACAGACAGACATTAAAATACAAATATCCATGGGAATTGAGTGAAACCCCCAGAGTCATTGAAAATGTCATAGATACACCGGAAGTGTTTCATGCAAAATACACTCACGAAACTACAGATATAAATGACGGAATGATAATCACAAAGTATGTTAGTCTACAATCTATGGATGATAAAGTAAATACTCAATTAACATTAGGAAAGAAACTTATCGGAGTAAACCAGAACATTGTCGCAGAAAAGCTTTTGTCAAAACATTTTTTAAAAGACATAAAAGGAAATCTAAGAACATTTTCAAAACAGTCTGTAAGATGCGTCAGCTGCAATGAAAAATACAGACGAATTCCTTTGGCAGGAATATGCACAAACTGCAAAGAAAAGCTTATCCTTTCTGTTTCAGAAGGTTTCGTGAGAAAATACATGGAGCCTTCAAAACAGATAATTGAAGATTTCGAAATATCCCCTTATCTTTGCCAGCAATTTAAAATTTTAGAAAAACAGGTCGATGATTTATTCGGCAAAAAAGACAGGCAGTTGAAGTTGTTTAAATTTGGACAATAAACTTATTTATTATAATTAGAAATTTTATCCTTTACTTCCTGCGGTTTTGCAGCCCCTTTGGTTTCTCTCATTACCTGTCCAACCAGAAAATCGAGTGCTTTTTGCTTGCCAGTTAAATATTCTTCATATACTGCCTTGTTTTCATTTAGTATTTTTTTTATGATTTCATCAACATCGATTTTGGATGAAGAAAACCCGAATTTTTTGATTATGTGTTTATATGAAAAATTTCTTTTGTTTTTTGCTTCTTCAACCATTTTTTGAATTATTTTTTCGCAGACAAAATCAGAATGCTTTTTATTGGTGTAATCCTCAAGACACATAAAAATATCTTCTTTGTCTATTTTTAGAAGGAAAAATCGTGTATTATTCCAGTTCAGTGTTTTTAAAATTGGACCCACAACCCATGAAGATGCCAATTTTGCATCTATTTTTTTTTCGCAAAGATATTCAAATAAATCGGCTAAATCTTTATATCTTACGATGCGTTCAATTGTCTTTTCATTTAGTCCATAAATTTTTTTAATTCTTTTTGCTTTTTGTTCCAGCAATTCTGGTATTTTGTCTTTTTGCGCATTTATCTGCTTTTCATCAATGCAAATATACGGCAGGTCTGGCTCAAAAATATAACCATAATCTTCTTCAAATTCTTTTGATCTCAATGATTTAGAAATGCCTAATTTATCTACCCATCCCCTAGTCTCTCTTTCTATTTTTACATCTTTTTCAATAAGATTTTTCTGTCTTAAAAATTCGTATTTCAGAGCTTTTTCAACTTCTCTCACACCACCGATATTTTTTACTTCAACTCTGGTTCCGTTTTTTAAAGATATATTGGCATCTGATTTCATTATATTTGTTTCTTCTCCATTTGAAAGATCAAGATATTCAAGCAGACTCATTATATTCTGGAGATATATTCTCGCTTCTTTGGATGTAGAAAAATCAGGTTCTGTTACTATTTCCATTAGTGGCGACCCGCTACGATTGTAATCAAGAAATGTACTTTCTTTTTGATATATTATTTTTGCAGGATCTTCTTCTAAATGTATTCGCCTTATCCTAATTTTTTTCTCTTTGTCATCTATTTTAATTGTTGCATTTCCATTTTGACAAATGGGAATTTCATATTGCGTAATCTGAAAATTTTTTGATAAATCCGGATAAAAATATGTTTTTCTCGAAAAGAAAGATTTTTTTGAAAGTTCGCAATTAAAAACAATCGCTAATTTTATTCCAAGTTCAATTGCTTTTTGATTTAAAGAAGGTTTTGTACCTGGATGTCCCAAACAAACAGGGCAGATTCGTGTGTTTGCTCCTTCATTTTCTTTTGCAATATTTGAGCATGAGCAGAATAATTTTGATTTTGTCGGAAGAGAAATATGCGTTTCCAAACCAATTTTTACACCATTTAAAATCATTTTTTCTTCTATCATAAGAGGATATATGAGAAATCATTAAAAACATAAATAAGAAGTATTAAATTAAAAATAAAAATAAAAAAAAGAAAGAGAGGGGGTGAATATAATTTCTTATGATGCAATCACAGTTAGTGTTCCTGTTTCCATTATTCCATCAGGCACTCCATAAGGAAGTTGAAGATATACCCATGCAGTATAGTATTCTCCAGGAAGTATATAATTGGTATCTGTGTATGCTAGTCCTATACTGGCTGTAGCAGCTGTGGTAATCCAGTAATTGTTGTCATCTGCCGTAGTTCCTTCATCTTTATTCCATTGGACTACAGTTATATTTCTACAATTTGCTGAAACCGTTATACTAGTATTTAGCCATCGTCCAGATCCAATAGTTGTTCCTCTCCGAGTGCTAGTCTTATAAGTAGTTCCTGCAAGACCAGTCATAATTGTATCTGAACCAGCAGTAGTACGCCTTAAATCTATTGTACCCACATTTGTATCATTATGCGGAACTTTTCCCAAAGATATTGATGGTTCAGAAGAAGAACAGTCAAATCCTACACCTACTCCTGCATAAATTGCCCAGAAATACTCATTCTGTCCATCTCTTATTCTTCCTACAGTTACATTTCTTTCTGTACTTAAATTAAGGTATGGTACTCTTGAACCTGCAACAATATTGTTTGTATCATTTATCACTGTTTCTGCATATTCTACTTTATTTGGATAAAAATAATCCCCATCTGTAATTGATGCACCGCCACAACGTCTTTTATTCAATGGATTTCCCGTACAATCTGCTCTGCTCAAGGATATGAAATTTCCTGTATTATATTTTGTTAAATCATTTGTATTATATATATCACTGTATAAACTATTTGCTGCAGATGGAACTGTTGCATTAAACCATATACGGCTAATATTGTTTGAACCAATATTTCTAATGTTAAATCCTTCAATTCCTTCTATGTTTGTTTCCATATCTTTAAAAGTTGCAGACTTTGCGCCAGGATTAACACTTTCCCACCTAACCATATCCGGAGATATGTCAATCCATGTTTGCTGTGATATTTCAACACTAACATTTGTTGTTTCTGAATCTATTGCACAAGCAACCTTATTGAATCCGCTATTTGTAACAATTGCTACAGATATAAGAATCATTGTCAAAAATATATATTTTTTTATATTCATATTATTCACCAGTTTATATAATAAATCTAATTATGACATATATAAAGCTTTCGGTTTTTTTGAATTTCATATATATAAGTTTCGGTTAATTCCAACAGTCTATCACAATATTAAAGAATCCTTTTAGGCAAAAAACAAAGATATAATGAACTTGAAAAACAAAAAAATGCCATTATTATAAAAAGCATATTGAAGCCAAATAAAGATACAATAACTCCGCCAATTACGGCTCCAAATGCACTCGAAAAATAGCTTGATGCCTCCCATTCTCCCCATTCTATTCCTCTTCTGGTTTTTGTAATATGTTTGGAATATAATGCATCAAATGCGGGAGAACATAGTGCTTGGGCAAATCCAATTAGTATTTGGACAAAAAAAAGAAACCAAATAGAATTTACAAATATATATAAAAGAAATCCAATACCAATAAGAAAATAACCAAATACTACAATCTTTTGTTTTTCTTTGGTTCTATCCGTATATCGACCAGAGATTAATGTTGTTATTCCTGCTGCAAATGCAAAAACTCCGCCCGCAATACTTGCGTCAAGAAGATTTCCACCTATTTTTTCGACAAAAAGTGCATATATTGGACCAAGCATAGCTGATGCAGTCATTATAAGACTATTTGTAATGAGAAGAATTTTTAAAGCTCTGTTAAAAAAAATATTTCTCATATATCTATTTAATGTAATTTTATTTAAAATTATATTTTTGCCAATATAACTGTATAATTTTCACCATAAGCTTTTGCACACACAGGACATGTTGTGTAGAAAAAGTACATCTTTTTAATTTCCTTATTTTTGGACTTGACGTATTCTTTAATTTCTTTGACCCATTTACCTATATTACTGTATGTCCCTTCAAAAACTTTTGTCAGGAAAGTTCCAGATATTTTTTTCATTTTTGCTTCTGGCACTTCCTTACTAACAGCAATATAAATATCAGAACCCCACAAAGAATTTTCATCAGAAAGCATGAGCGGTTCAGTCAAAAGAGCATCTGCTTTTTTAATCATTTCCATATTTTTTACCACAACCTTTCCAAAATTCAATGGAAAATGAAAAATGCAAAAAACATGATCCTTTACAAACAATTTATTTTTCCATTTTATTTCTTTGTTTTCCCACGATTTTGGATTAAATCTAGGACAACAGCCGGTTTTGAATTCTTCACTGACTTTTTCCATATCTATATTTTTTTATGTGGTGTTATTTAATATAAAATTAAAAG
>DAOVUW010000078.1 GCA_030632385.1 Candidatus Nanohalarchaeota archaeon | reverse complement strand
GATTGTATGATATTTTCATGGATGCAGGTGCAGTAATAAGTGCTCCTACCTGCGGCGCTTGCCTTGGAGGATATATGGGAGTTTTAGCTCCAAATGAAACAGCGATAAGTTCAACAAACAGGAATTTTAAAGGACGGATGGGACATATAACTTCAAAGGTTTATCTTGCGAGTCCAAAAACAGTTGCAGCCAGTGCAATAAAAGGATATATTGAAGGTGTTTAAATGGAAGATAAAATAATAGAAGGAAAAGCATATATTGTCGGAGACGATATAGATACAGACGCAATCATCCCAGCAAGATATATGACTACTATGGATCCAAAAGAATTGGGAGAGCACGCAATGGAGGATTTAGATAAAAAAAGGCATCCAATTCCTTTTTTGAACAATGACAAAACCTGCGATTATAAACTTGTTGTTGCAGGGAAAAATTTCGGATGCGGGAGCAGCAGAGAGCACGCGCCCATTGCTTTGGTAGCAGTCGGAGTACAGGCGGTCATCGCACCATCCTTTGCAAGAATATATTTTAGGAATTCTGTAAACGGCGGAATAATTTTGCCTTTAGAATCAAAAGAAGATTTAAGCAAAAAAATCAAAACAGGAGATGAATTAAAAATATCTCTTTCAGAAGAAAAAATCATAAACGTCACAAAAAATGAAAGCTACGAGATTAAACCATTTGGACCTATCATAGATATTATAGAGGCGGGTGGTTTGACTGCTTACAATAAAAATAAATTAGGTCTGTAAAAAATAGCTGCTTTATTTTTTTTGCAGTTAGATTTTTTGTTTGAGGAAATAATTGATAATACAATCAATACTCTTTAAAGAAAGTATAAACTAAAAGAAAAAAATAAGTATTCTTGGTTTGAGGAATCTACTTAGATTCCTCTAGATATTTGTTTATTTTTTCTTTATCAAAGCCCACTACAATATGTCCGTCTATGTCTAATACTGGGACACCCATTTGACCAGATTTGTCTATCATTTCCTGTGCTTTTTTCTCATCGGCAGATACATCAATTGCTTCAAAATCCACATTTTTCTCTTTCAAATAATCTTTTGCATAAGTGCAATAGGGACATTGGGCTGTGCTATATACAATAACTTTTACCATATTTACCATATTATGTAAATAGTTTAGAAACATTTAAATAGTTTGATATAATATATTATCACTATGGCAATTGATGATGGAGATATAGACCGATTGAAAAATTTGGTTGAGTTTGATGACAAAGAAAGTGATGATAAAGAAATGTTTCCATCTGTCCGAGAACACAAATACCCTCCGGCAAGAGAGCGAATTAGCGAACCAATTGTAAGCACTACAAGACAGCAAACCGGAGGCGGAGATAAGAACACGCATACTTTTGTGAAGGTAGACGGACATCTTTCGATTGTAAATGATTTAATTGAAGGAAAAAGAGATATAAAGGCAATAGCAACCACAATTGCTCTTCTTTCCAGAGCAGAGAAAATAAAAACACAGGCAGTTATTCGTTTAGAAGAAGAGTTAAACAAGATGATAATTAAAATCCATGATATTGAAGAAAAAATGACGATAGAAGGACATTCATTCGTAGAACCTAATTATGAATCTGAAGAGATTGTAAGTGCTACTACGGCAGTGGAAGAACCTTCTTTTTCTGATGAGTTGGAGAGACTCAAAAAAGATTTGGAAACAATGTAATTTATTATATGATAGATGAAAAATTACTAAATCTCTTGTGTTGTCCTAAATGTAAAACAGAAATTAATGAAAAAAAGATGTTTTTATTGTGCAATGATTGTAATAAAGCATATCCTGTTTTGGGCAACATCCCTGACATGCTTATAGAAGATGCATGGAGTATTGAAAAAGCAAAGAAAGATAAATATATGCATTCTATAAAAATATAAAATAGAAAAGGTGGATTAATGGAACTAGAACAACAAAACCAAAACACAAACGACGATGTAACATTTGAAGTAATAAAATCCGAAGAGATTGAGTTTGGAACCAGAGGAGACTTCATAGAAGTTGCAAGAAAAAAAGCAATAACAAAAGACGGAGAAAATGAATTTATATCTCTTTCAAGAGGCTATGTAGCAGATGAGAAAAAGAGATTCAGAAAAGGAAAAACTATTTCATTTCCCATGAATACCGATGTTGTTGAAAAAATATTGGATAGTTTGAAAAAAGTTACCTCTTGATTTTTTTTGCGTCAAGCAAAGAATACTACTTGGTACTTATAGACCATATTAAAAATCCATCAGCAAATAAAATATAGGGATTTTTAATATTGATTTTAATTTAAAGGTCTATTTTTTATTTTTATTTTCTTTACAATTAATTTTTATTTATTATTTATTGTTGTGCGCGATTTGCATCAATCATATCATTAATTATAAAAAGTATTATTTTCTTGCTATTATGAAGAATATAGAACTATTTCTGTATTTCGACGATGTGCCGAAGTCGCATAGCCTGGTATTGCGGTGGTCTCGAAAACCACTGTCTTATGGACACGCAGGTTCGAATCCTGCCTTCGGCGTTTTTTTCAGGCAAAGAAGGAATTTCCACTAAATTCAGAAGAAAAAGAAATTCGCATGATTTTTGCCAGAGGTTCTTATTTTATTGTTTCAATTAGGTTTTTTATGAACTTTTTTCGGGAAAATTTTTTCAATAAGTTTATAATATACTAAATAGTATATGTTTATGAACAAGAAAATCATTATTTCTTTGGTAATCATTTTCATTTTAATAGCAGGATATTTTATATTTACAAAATATTTTCTAATAAATTCAAGTTGCGTAACTGATTCAGATTGTGTTTTATCTGGCAATCATCCGAGATCTGCCGCCGTCTGTGTTAATAAAAACTGGCAAGAAGAATGGGATAATAACCCCTATTCAGAAAATTATTTGCGAGATTACATAATTGGTACAGCTTGCTCAGGTTCAGAATTCGTTGCCGGTGGAATGAAAAGACCAGAAAATAATTGCCAGTGCGTGAATAATCATTGTCAACCAGCAGATTTAACAAATTATCCGGGTTGTCAATGGTTGGGATGTTAAAGTTTACTCGAAAAAAAACTTGCTCACTATTGTTCGCACCATGTTGCGCTTTCATTCCGCTACGTTCCACTTATAGCAAACCCAAAAAGTAATGCAAGTATATTATACTATTGCCTTTAAACACGCAAAAGAGCAAATGCTCTTTATCTGTTCTGGGGTGGCTTTTTTCCCAAACCAGGCAATAGCAGAAGACAACTTCCGCAAATTGCCAAAACTTCTGTTATTCAATAATTTTTTGCGAATAT